>JAOUEU010000106.1 GCA_029858555.1 Candidatus Zixiibacteriota bacterium | reverse complement strand
TTCCGACCGGACCGGCTCCGGTTTGTACCGAAGAGGCCAATGCCAACGGAGACGAACTGGAGAAGGTGAACGTATCGGATGTTACGTACATGCTGACGTGGCTGTTCGGAATTCCGAGCGGCCCGGCCCCCAAAGCCTGTCCGTAATTGCGAGCGTTATCACGACGCGATTGATGATAAGCAGGCCGCCCCACCAACGGGGCGGCCTGTTTTTATGATAATTTGCCGCCCATTATAACCCAATTCTATCACATTCGAAACCGGCAAAAACGGACGAAAACCGTGCTGTTTTGTCGCTCAAAGGCAAAGTGCTGAGCCGCCTCCGTGGCGCCATGCTCAGTCCCGCCCGGCCTGAGAGATTATTGAGGTTTTTTGGAGAATGCGACCTCTTTTTAATTGACTCAACCGTATAATATTTATAATATTGGATACGAATAAATTGGAGTATTGTCTGAATCATACGCCTCTTGACGCTGACCTCAGCGGGGAGGTGAGATTACGGCAGTTCGCCAGATTCACGGTAAGGTTATTGAAAAATAAGAGACTTATGCGAGTAAAGAATCGTAATTGCATGGAGGCTTTGCTATGAAGATTAAACTAATGGCAGGTTTGTTAGGTGCTCTTCTGCTTTCGTTCGGGGCGGCCTATGGCCAGAACTACGCTTTTTCCCTGGACCATGTTGACGGGCTTGATGTCTCAAACGAACTGGAGACCGGCGTTCCCATTGTTTTTTACATTCGCTGGACGATGCCCGGAGGGGCCGATACCGCGCGTATCGTGGGAGCTTCCAACGGCTTCCAGGTGTATTCCCCTGATGGTGCCGTGTGGGATTCCTTGACTACGGTTCCGTACTTTGATATGGAAACCATCTTTGACTGGGTTGTCTTCTATCCGGGTTGGGACGGCCCGGTGCTGAATATGAATGACAATATCTTCGTGAATCCGTACAGCGTTAACGGCAGTGGCGCTGACACCGTCGGTTTCGGCGGCAACGCCAAGCAACTCATCCCGACGCAGAAGCCGGGTGTGCAGCCGGGCTTTGACGAGGTCGTTTACACTATCACCACTCAGCTCAATGCGGAGCAGAAGGGAAAGACGCTGTGTCTGGATTCCTGCTTCTATCCTCCGGCCAACGAGTGGCTGTGGTCAAGTGACACAGGAACGCCGGCACCAGGTTCAACCGGAGATATTTTCCCCGCCTGGGATGGTCCTCATTGCTTTACCGTAGCGGGTGGCCAGGCAGTGGCGGAGCGTGACCCCGGAATACCGGCCACGTTTGCCCTGAGTCAGAATTATCCTAATCCGTTCAACCCATCCACGACCATGAACTTCGACCTCCCGGTCAAATCTCACGTGACAATTACCATCTACAATGTTCTCGGTCAGCGGATCCGCACCCTGGTGGATCAGGACCTGGCCGCGGGCAAGTATACCGAAGAGTGGAACGGCTCTGGCGATGACGGTGCCAAGGTGGCCTCGGGCATATACTTCTACAAGATAGAGGCCGGTTCGTTTGTGGCCACAAAGAAGATGATGCTTCTGAAGTAAGCGGGATACTGCGCGGGTAGTAATCTCGTTGGAAAGACATACAAAAAAAAGCCCCCTAACGGGGGCTTTTTTGATGGTACTTGTTTTGTCATCACTGGCATCGCTATTGGGACAATTCGTATGTCTATGTACTATAATTGATTAATAGGATTCTTGTAATTCAAAAGGAGAATAACACAGGGTTTTGCAGAAACCGGCCGAAATAAGAATGCTTTCGGTAATGTATTGTCATGCAGCAGATTACATCTTTATTATTGACATTATGGGAGAAATTGGGTATCATAAAGATTCGCACCGAGTCGGTCAGAACGTGTAAGTTATTGATAAATAAGGCATTATATGTTGGGTGTAATCGGCAATAAGTTTTCGATAGGCAAAGAGACCTATCATCCTTTCTCGGCGGAACTGCATTATTTCAGAATTGAGAAACGTTACTGGTCAATCTGCTTTGAGAGAATCAAGCGGGCCGGCTTTCGGATAATCTCGACAGCCGTTCCTTGGAACGTTCACCAGGACGAAAACAAGTTTCTGGATTTTGCAGGGCTGTCTGATCCCCGCAAAGACCTGATAGTCTTTCTTGAGCTGGCCCGGGAGTTCGGGTTCAAGGTGATTCTTCGCCCAGGCCCGTCTGTCGCCGGACAACTGGAAAACGGGGGATTGCCGGCTTATTTGTTCAATGACATAAAGATATTTGCCCGTGATGCCAGCGGGCAGGAAACCACTGTCGAGGATCAGTATGGTGCCGGCGGCGGTTATCGGCCGAGCTATTTGCACCAGAATTATCTGTTTCATTTGAAAAGCTATTTCAAGGCCTTCATCCAGGCGACCAAGAACTACATTCATCCTCGTGGCCCGGTTTTCATGGTGGAGCTCGACTACGAGACCTCGTTCTGGCGGCAACTCGACCCGGCCGGTGCCGACTATAATCCGGACGTTCTGGCGCAGTATTACCCAGATTTTCTGGAATCGACTTACGGTGACATTAAGAAGCTCAACGCCCAGTACAAGGAAAAGAACAGTAGTTTTGCGAAGGTGGAGCCACCCCGCAAGTTTGAGGCTCTGACGCTGAAGGACTATCCCAAGGTGTTCGACTGGTTCAGGTTCCGGGAGTTTACGTTGCAGTTGTATCTGGAAACGCTGGAGGACATTTTCAAGTCGTATACGGTCGAGCCGCTCATATTCCGATCGTTATATTTCCATCCGGGGGAGTTGTTACCGGCATTCAACTTGATTCCCGAAGACCGATCGCCTTTCCTGGGAGGCAACGTTTTTCCCGAGGGGCGTTATTTCGATCTCAACATCAAGGCCCGTTTCCTGAAGGCGGAGTACGGCTTTGCCTTCGCCACGTCCTTCACGTCAGGGTCGGCAGCCGTCAACCCGGAACGAGAAGAAGATGAGGCTCCGATTGCGAGCAATACTCGCCGCTTTTACTACGCCGCGGGCCTCTCAGCGGGTTTCAAAGGAATCAACCATTATATGTTCGTCGACCGGGAGTACTGGTATGGTGCGCCGCTTCACAATGATGGCACGGTTTCAAGCGGCTACGAAGTGGCCAAGCGCTTCAATCAGGCGGTTACGACCGTAGGTCTGGACGAGATGGATTCCGTGCCGGAAATCGCCGTTGTCGGCAACCGTTTCTATTATTGGCTGCGGCGGACTTCCAGCGATAAATCGTTTGCTTACGTTCAGCGGCTGGTCGATGAGTCGGCGGTAGGATTCTGTCGGGATCTGATGCGCCTGAAACTGAACTTCGGCGTGCGCGAGAACCGCAATTTCGACTCGTTGAAGCAGTACAAGCTGCTGTTCTTTGCGTCGACCGAGATTATGGCCGCCAGCGACCAGGAGGCGATTGTCGAACTGGTTAAGGGGGGTGTCAGCGTGATTCTGTGCGGTGTCATGCCCCGGTATGATGAGAACCTGAAGGATTGTCATATTCTCGCCAACCATTTCCGCATCAAGACCACCGTCGATTACCGCATCGGTACGGTCACTCACAAAGCCGGTTCTTTCCCGGCGTACATTTATGGTTCGATCCGGTCAACTGACGATTCCAAGGTTAAGAAAATAGCCAAGAGTGACTCCAAGGTGGTGGCCGTATCGTCGTCACGTTTCAAGGGCAACTTCTATCTTTTTTCCTTTGACGGCGCCTCCGGCGGCAACCATCAGAAGCTTTCTTTCATAGAGTCTGTTCTGAGCGGGGAGAAGATCAGTTCGTATCTGTACTGCAGCGATCCGTCAGTAGACATATCGTTTCTCGCCGGTGAAAAAAGAGGGTTGCTGTTTATTGTCGCCCCGCCGCCCGGAGAGCTTTCCGACGGTCTGGAAGCTGACCAAAAGGAAATCATCATCCGGGCCGATCTGAAGCAGACCGGGTTCAAATCGACCAAGTTGCGATTGACGAATATCTTTGACAGTGAGGATGTCAAACCGCTGAGAGTGACAGCAAAAGAACTCAGAGACGGCATTCCCCTTCAGGTCAACTTCCCCGATGGGATGGTATTCGTAGTCGATAAACGCTAAGGTGTGCTGTTCACCATGCATTCAATGACGGCAAACCGGCGTCGCCGGTTCTGGCTTCTGGTTTCAGTGGCCTTCGTGCTGGCGCTTTCGTTCGGCTGCACCTCCGTCGAGTTTTCCACTCTTTACGAGAACGGGGCGCTGGCCACGGCCGCCCCCATCGCCACGGCTGTCGGCGTAGATGTGTTCAAAAAGGGTGGCAACAGCTTTGATGTGGCTGTGGCGGTGGCCTTTACCCTGGCCGTGGTGCACCCCGAAGCGGGCAATATCGGTGGCGGTGGTTTTGCCTTGATTCATGACGGCCAGAGCGGGTCGGTACGCGCCCTGGATTTCAGGGAGACGGCTCCGGCCGCCGCCCATGAGAAGATGTTTCTTGATGACAGCGGTGAAGTTGTGGCCGGCCTCTCTCTTAACGGGGCAATGGCCTGTGGTGTTCCGGGCACCGTGGCCGGCCTGCACGAGCTGTGGCAGCGCTACGGCTCTATGCCGTGGGAAGAACTGGTGAGTGTTGCCGCCGTTCTGGCGGATACGGGTTTTGTCGTCGATGCTTATCTGGAGCAGTCGCTGAACGATAACAAAGAGATTCTGAACCGCATCGCTGAGACGGCCGGTATATTTTATCCCAACGGGCGAGCTCCTAAAGCGGGTGACCGCTTGGTACAGCCGGATCTGGCAAAAACACTTTATGTCATTGCGGCCGAGGGCAGGCACGGGTTTTATGAAGGCGGGATCGCCGAGCGGATTGTGCGGTGCATGGCTCGACACGGCGGGTTAATCTCGGCCGAAGATCTCAGAGCTTACCGAACCATCTGGCGGGAGCCGGTTCATTTTGATTTTGACGGCTATGATGTATACTCCATGTCGCCGCCCAGTTCCGGGGGAACGATTATCGGCCAAATCATGAAGTTGATCGAGCCATTCGACTTCGTCCGGTATTCTCCGGGCTCGTCTGATTACATCCACTTGTTCACCGAGGCGTCGCGTCTGGCCTTTGCCGACCGCTCGCAGCATCTGGGGGATCCCGAGTTTTATGCTGTCCCCGCCGGTTTGCTCGACGACGCCTACCTGGAAAATCGTCGTGAGCATATCGACCTGCAGCATGCCTCGTCATCGCACAATGTCAGCCCGGGCATCCCTCCGGAGAACGAATCAGACCAGACGACGCACTTTTCAGTTTGCGACAAAAACGGCAATGTCGTTGCCCTGACGTACACGCTCAACCGATCTTATGGCTGTGGGCTGGTCGTGGACAGCTCCGGCTTTCTTCTGAACAACGAAATGGATGATTTCTCCATCAAACCGGGTGTTCCAAACCTCTACGGACTGGTTGGCGGCGAGGCCAACAAGATCGGGCCGGGCAAACGCATGTTGTCATCCATGTCGCCCACGATCGTGCTGGAGGGGAAGAGGCCGTGCCTTGTTCTCGGCGCCCCCGGGGGCTCGAGGATTATCACGGTCGTGGCCCAGGCGCTTGTCGACTACATGCGTTTTAACCTGAATGTCGTTGAGATTTGCAGACAAGCCCGTTTTCATCACCAGTGGCTGCCGGAAATCCTGTATCTCGAGCAAGGTGGCTTCGACGTCAACACAATCCAGGATCTGATCCGGTTCGGGCACAGTATCGAAGAATGCGAGCCGTACAGCGATCTGCAGATAATATCGGTGGATGCCAGCGGTCTGATGGCCCCGGCTTCCGACCCGCGCAAGCGGGGTACTTCGGGCGGCCTCTAAGTAGCCTTGGGGCTGCCTTCTTCCCCGGGCGGCCCGGGATCAGGCGCGGCCGACCCCCGACGGCAGTTTTTGATGCCCAAAATGATTGAGCCGGCACCGATGATGCTGGCCAGCAGGTAGATAACAATCCCTACATACGGCAGAGCGAAAAGCACCGTCAAAATCACCAGTCCGACGAACAACTGGGTTTTACTCAGTTCGGTGGGGTTTGATTTGAATATCCTGATCAGCCAGTAACCGACCAGACATGCCAGAAGGACTTTGCCGGAGTACAGTAACAGTCCTCCCGAAACGCTGGCGAAACTGAAAATAGGCATGGTCAGTATGGAGATTATCAGGATCAGAGCCCCTAGCAGAGCCAGGTCTCCCCGTATCAAGAGCCATCCCGCCAGGAAAAGCACGCCGGCGATGACCAGTATGACCAGGGACAAGACGACGATGAAAAATCCCAGAAAGCCCGAGGCGGCCGCCACCGCGAAGCGAGACCGGAGTTGCGCAAATGATTCGACGGCGTATTTTTTGAAGAAGTTGATGAAAATTATGCCGAACAAGAACGCCGCCAACATCTTGGAAGTCGTCAGGACGACGGCGGGAAAGGTGTCGCTTTCTTCGGCGTCTTCGTCTATGCTCGGTTCGTGCCAGTAAGTCTTGCCCAGGATGGTAACACCCGAAAGCGTGTCGAAATCGATGTGCTCGCGGGCCGTGTAATGAAAGTCACCGTTGATGACCGCCGGCGCCGTGATGTTTATTTGGGCCGCCTCGATATCCACCTGGCCGTTGACGAATCCGGAGAGGTAGATGGTATTGCCGGTGAACGCAAGTCTACCCGATATCGTGCCTTCCACAGTAGCCATGTTTGCCCATATGGCGACATCTTTTTCTATGATGCCACCCTGCCCGATTCGGACACTGTTGCCGCCGGCTACCAGGGAACGCCCGACATAGCCGTCAATGGTCACGGCATAGCCAAACACTCTCACCGCCCCCAGTGCCTTGCCGCTGTGACGATAGGTATAGCTGAAAATGTTCTGGGAACCGGTAGTGTTGCCGTTGGTCTGAATTTCGTACGCCCCGGCAATGAGGTCACCGTCGATTTGCCCGTCGACCGTAATGTACGAACCGAAGGCATAGAGGTCGTCATCAAGCCGGTGCAGATTGGTGATATGGATACGCTCACTCTTTTCGAAAGTGGCTGCGGTCACTACCACCGAGGCCAGCGAGACAACACAGGCCGCAAAAATACAAGTTATTAACCATTTTGAATAATTTGACATAGGCACACCTGTCCGCTTTTCTCTTTTTAGCATACGTCAATCGAATTGCTTGGTTGCCCTTATTATATATCCGGCGTCCGTCAGGCTCCAGTTAAAAGAATGGGAATCGAGAAAAACACAAATTCGGGCCACAGGTGGCGGTGATTGAGCGTCCATCATCGCACGGGACGCCGAATATGGTGTTGATAAAGCGCGAATCAGGAATTATATTCCGACTTCAAGCATTTGGTTTTTAAGGGATTACCGAGGAAGCGTTATGAATGTCCTGATTTATTTTCTGGCGGCGCTGGCCTGTTTTATTTTGGGTTACCGTTTCTACGGCCGTTTCATTGCCCGAACCATCGGAGAGGATCCCGGACGGCCCACCCCGGCCGTGGCGATAAATGACGGCAAGGATTTTGTCCCGACTCGGCCGTCAGTGCTGTTTGCCCATCATTATGCCACAATTGCCGGGGCCGGCCCGATTGTGGGTCCGACGCTGGGGATTCTGTATGGAATCGGCCCGGCCTGGCTGTGGGTTGTCCTGGGAGCCATATTTTTCGGGGCCGTGCACGACTTTGTAGCACTTTTCGCTTCTATTCGCGAGCGCGGCAGCTCCATGGCTGAAATCGCCAAAAAGTCCCTGGGCGCGACCGGCTTTGTCCTCTTTATCGTTTTTACCATTATCCTGATCATATTGGTGACGTCGGCTTTTTTGTCGCTCACAGCGGTGGCTCTTACCAGCCTGTATCCTCTCGGGAAGCTGGGGCTGGCCGCGGGCCAGACGCTGCTGCGCACCAGAGTCGTCGACGGGCAGTCGATGGGAGTAATCGGAGGCATTGCCTCGACGTCGGTCATTGTTATCACCGCCATGGCGCCCCTTCTGGGCTTTCTGGTCACCAGGAGAAATCTGAAGACCTGGCTGGCCTACCTTTTTGCCCTGGTTATCGGGATTTTTTCAGTCTGGGTCGGCTTTCATCACCCGCTGACAATTGCACCATTCACCTGGATGATTCTAATCGCGATATATACTTTTTTTGCGTGCGAAGCACCGGTCTGGATCATCCTGCAGCCCCGCGATTTTGTCAACGTTCAGATACTCTATGCGGGTATGGCGGCGATGATTGTGGGCGTGGTAATTTCGGGACTTCAGGGGGTCACTGTGACGGCGCCGGTCACGAATTTCTCGGCAGGGGCCGCTAAAATGGGTCCCGTGTGGCCGTTCTTGTTCATAACCATAGCCTGCGGAGCTATTTCGGGGTTTCACGCGCTTGTGGCAGGCGGTACCTCCTCCAAGCAATTGGCCAGCGAAGGTCAAGCCAGAACAGTAGGCTATGGGGGCATGCTTCTGGAAGGATTGCTGGCGGTGCTGGTGTTGCTGGCTATCGGCTCTTCGCTCAATTTCAGCGAATACATGGCCATCACCTGGCCGGAGGTCGGGTCCGGCAACCCCATTCTGGCTTTCGCTTTGTCAATGGGCCATCTTCTGAATGGCTCTCTGGGGGTATCGCTGGCTTTCGGGTCCGTGATGGGCATCCTGATAGTGGAAGGTTTTCTCATCACCACTCTTGATTCGGCCGTACGCCTGAACCGTTACCTGTTTGAAGAGCTCTGGAAGGCGGTTTTTGACCGTCCGCCCGTATATATGCGCAAATTCTGGTTCAACTCCGGCCTGTCCGTCGCGGCCATGGTAGCCCTGGCCATGAGTAACGGATACAAGCTTATCTGGCCGCTTTTCGGTTCGACCAATCAGCTACTGGCGGCCCTGACGCTGATTGCGGCCACAGTCTGGCTGCACCGTGCCGGGCGAAAGAATTGGTTCACGCTCCTGCCGGCGGCCGTCATGGTCGTGACGACGATTGCTTCGCTGAGCTACTATCTCTTTGTGAAATATATACCTACCCATAATTTGCTGCTGGCTGTGACCGATATTTTGCTGCTGGCGTTATCGTTTGGAGTGATTGGCCTGTCGATCAAGAAGCTCACGCACCCCGGTCTGAAAGCCGAATCTTCCTTTTCCGCCTAAGGCGTTCAGTTACAAATAAATAAACCTGGATTACGGCCGATAATACTATAATCCAGGTTTGTTTTATGAAGCTCTTTCTTGATCGAAACAAAACTCTTCTGCCGCGGATCGACGTTATCTACCTGTTGACCCGGGCGATCACCCTTGTCGGGATAAGCTGGTTCACCGTTTTCGGGGACTACCCGCAGCAGGACACGACGTTCTTTGCTTTCCTGCTGGGTACCTTCGTCCTCCAGATGGCCGTTTTCCTGATGGCTATGAAGGGGATGTTCGATATTAAGGCGGCCTACCTGCTGGCCATTCTGTATGACCTCATTTTCGTGCCCATCTTCGTGTACTACACCGGCGGCGTGGCCTCGTCTTTTTATCTGCTGTTCTATATCACGATTTCGGTGGCGGCCTACGTTCTGACGTTCTGGTTCGGCGTGGCCGTCACAATACTGATAATTGTGTCCTACATGGCCATAATCTTCCCCGATCTGACTATCCATGATACTTTTGGAGTATCTATGCGGGTCGGTTTTGTTCTGGTGTATTTCCTGGCCATATCCTACGCCTCCGAGTATCTGCGGCGTTCGGAGAGGCGGCTGCTCAAGCTGTTTGACACCCTGAACATGCGAACATCTGAGCTGGAGAAATCACAGGCACAGCTCGAGATGATCTATGAAAACACGCGCATTCTGGCGTCCATCCTTGACACTGAGAGTGTCGTCAAAGAGGTTGTACGCATCCTGGGCAGGATACTGCAGTTCCGGTACTTTGCCCTGATACTCAAAGATAAAAACGGCAGTTATTACTATCGAGCGCGTTTTGTCAATGGCAGCAGCAACTATCATCTCAAGGCCATCGATATCGCCCAGATGCAACTCGTGCAGAAGGTGTGCGATATGGGTGAGCCGGTGCGTATCAGGGATGTTGGGAACCGGGAAGACTACCAGCACCTGAGTCAGGAGCCGGGCTCCGTAATAATCGTGCCGCTTATATCGCACGGGCAGAACAACGGCGTTCTGGCGGCGGAGTCGGATGAGAAAGATGTCCTGACCGAGCGCGACATCCAGATGTTGTCGGTGGTGGCGCGATCCGCGGCGCTGGCTCTCGAAAACGCCGAGTTGCACAAGCGGACGGAAGAGCTGACTATAAATGATGAGTTGACGGATACATTCAACTACCGGTATTTTGTTCAGAAGCTGCAGGAGGAAAAGCGGCGCGCCACCCGTTACAACCTGCCCCTGTCGCTTGTCATGGTCGATATTGACTGGTTTAAGAGCCTTAACGACACCCACGG
>JAOUEU010000105.1 GCA_029858555.1 Candidatus Zixiibacteriota bacterium | reverse complement strand
CAATCTCAAGACGGCCCAGATGATGGCCACGTTCCCCATGCGGTCGGCCGCGATAGTCGGTTCCCGCTGGGCCGTCTTGAGATTGTCGGTGTTTACCCGGTGCTCCGGCGTCACCGGAGTCATGCTCGTATCGTACTTGTGGGCATATATGTCGGGATCCGCCGGATATCTACCGTTGCGCCAGTCAACCCATACGACGGTGAAGTGCCCGGCGCCGTCGCAGGCCACGTCCGGAAAAGCCTGGCGCAATCCGAGGGTGTCATGGCTGACAAGGACATTTTCGCCCAGCGGCACGCCCAGGGAGTCAAAACGCCGGACATAAATATCATCGTCGCCGTTGCGGTTGTCATACCAGGCCACCACGAACCAGCCCTCGGCCGAGGCGGCCACTCGCGGCGCGTGCTGCTGATATTTCCCCTCGTCATCGTTGACTCTAATGTTCCCGCCGATGAGGCTGCCGTTCGCCGAGATCACCTGAGCATAGATATCCCAGTCGTTGTTTCGATAGTCCGCCCACACCACCACTCCCCCGCCCCACGGGTACAGGGCGATGTCGGGAGTCTCCCTCGAAGAATCGGGCGGCTCCGTGGTGATATTGACATTCGGGGCTGCGGGCGCGAGCGAAGAATCAAAGCGCTGGAAATAAATGTCCGGATCAAAAGGATAATAGCTTTGGCGATAATCTTTCCAGACAATGGAATACAGGCCGGAAAGGTCGACACCGATAGCCGGCTCGAATTGATAGGCGTTGTTGACGTCGTCGTTAACCCGGGTGTTCGGCCCTGTCGGGTAGCCGGCGGTATCGAAGCGCTGGAGATAAATGTCACTGCTGGCGCTTCGAAAATCAACCCAGGTGATAACGAAAGAGCCGTCGCCGGCCACGGCAACACGAGGATGGTTTTGCTGCGCCGAGGTGTTGTCAGCGTTGACCCGAAAGTCGGTGCGTTCTCCGGCGGTTGTGCTTGCACCGGGATTCAGAGCGCACAGCGCGGCCAGTATATGAAGGATCGCATATCTCACCTCGCTGCTGTAGTGCAAAAAAAATGCCCGCATCACCTGGCGGGCACCGACAAACACTTATTACAGCAAGTTATTAACAGTGTTACTGTTAGCAGTACCGTCTGAATGTCTCTCTGGGCAGGAGAATTGACTTTCGACAGCCGGTGGGAAATCCGTTCCGAAGAGGTCGGACAGTTTTCCCCACCTGCCGCGAACTTATCTACTTCTTCTTCTTATGACGATCAGCGCGTCTGCGCTTTTTACGTTTGTGCGTTTTAATCTTCAGTCGTTTCCGTTTTTTACCGCTGGGCATCAATCCTCCGTGTTACAGTGGGCACGTACTTAAACAGCCAGTTTCGTTATCATGTTTTTAAACTCATTAGATGGTTTGAAAACAGGCACTTTGCGATCCGGTACCGGTACGACCTCGCCGGTACGAGGGTTCCGCGCTTTGCGAGCCTTGCGCAACTTGATCTTAAAAGTCCCGAAGCCCCTAATCTCGATATTGTGACCGTTCTCCAATGACTTTTTGACGGTATCCAGGAACGAGTCAACGACTACCGCTACATCCGTCCTGGTAAGGCCAGTCTTCTCAGCCACTTTTTCGACCAAATCAGCTTTAGTCACATTATCCTCCCTAACCAAAACGCCTCGTTATATTTCGTTACTTACTTATTTCTCCGTTATAATCTGCTCTTCGTCTCGCCTTCAGCAACGGCGATAACCCTTTGGCAGAGGTGAAGATACCAAATGGCCTCAAATAAGAAAAGCAAAAAATCATCTTTGTCCACAGTTTTTCTTGAGTTTTTTTGGTATAGGGCATTCTACCGATAAAGAAACATAAGCTCCGGTCCGACCAGCTCGTCTTTAGCCGCCCGGCCGGCCTGACCCAGGACTCCCTGCACTAAGTCAAAGATTGTCAATTGCTTACGCTCGCGGGGCCGTACCACACTGGGCTCCCCTTCAAGACCCGCAAGATCTGCAGCCAGGTCCACCGCTTCCTTCAGGCCCCCCAGAGTGTCGATCAAGCCGTGGTTATAGGCCTGAAGTCCGGTAAACAGTGAGCCATCGGCCAACAGGTAGACTTCATCGCGCTCCATATCTCTGCCTTCCGAGACAACCTCCACAAACTGCTCGTAGGAATCCATGACCACCGAACGGAGCATCAAGCTCTCTTCGTTTGTCATTGAGCGCGAATAGGTTCCGACATCCTTCAAATCGCCCGACTTGACCGTCTCAGTTCCGACACCGATTTTATCCATAAGCCCCTGAAGAGTGTGAAACTGGAAGATTACACCGATGGAGCCGGTGACGGTGCCGGGGTTGGCAATAATCCGGTCGGCGGCGCACGCGATGTAATAGCCTCCGGAGGCTGCCACTGAAGCCATCGCGGCGACTACCGGTTTGTTCTCCTTGACGCGCCTGATAGCATCAAACAGCTCCTGGGAAATCGCAACTCCCCCACCGGGCGAGTTGATGTGGACAACCACAGCCTTGATAGAGTTGTTCTCCCCCCATTTGTCAAGCAGCTTGATCACAGGACGTCCGGATTCCTCGTCAATAACGCCGAACATTTCGACGACACCGACATTCCCTCCCAAACCGGCGAATTCAAAATCGCTGTCCGGTGACAGAAAGCCGATCACGAGCAGACCAAAGAAGACGAAAGCGAACACAAAGGAGACAGCGATAATGACGCCGATTATGACATCCCTTTTTTTGGCCATGATCACATCCTGTTATTTTATGTAGATTTTCAACCTGTCGCCCGCGCGCAGCTGATCGGGGTCGTCTATTTCATTGGCCGCCAGGATCCTGGTGATGGAAGTGCGATATTTCCCGGCGATGCGGCTGAGTGTCTCCCCTCTTCTGACCTGGTGTATGATGTAGTCCTGTCCCGGATCGGAGGTCACCTTCAAGTACTGCCCCGGGTAGATTCTACTGGAGCCGCCGAGGTCATTTAGCTTCCGCAGCTTGCCCGTAGTGGTGCCGAATTTGCGGCTATATCCCAGAGTGTGTCCCCCGCCCGCACCTTGTAGCTTTTGACGCTGCCGACCGAGCTGCTGCCGGAACTGCTTTCACGCGACGGCCTATCCGTGTCGTTCGAGGCATACGTCATCGGACCGGAGGTGCTTTTCTCTTGGAGGTTCTGTGCACCGGACGGAATTTTCAGACTCTGCCCGACGTAGATGCGCGAACCTCGTTCGATATAGTTGACCCTGCGAAGAGCATCGACGGTTGTGCCGAAGGCGCGCGCAATGTCCCACATGGTATCGCCCGCGCGCACGCTGTAAATGTTGTTGTTGGCCGTGTAATCCCGATTTTTACGACTGCTCGAGGATGATGAGTAGTCACGATCGAGCGGTACCGGTACAATCAGTTCCTTGCCGGCGTAGATTTTCGATCGCTGCCGCAAGTTGTTGGCCTCGAAGATGGCATACTGGGAGACGCCATACCTGGCAGCGATACTGCTGACCGTCTCCCCCTTTCTGATTGTGTGCCGCACCCAACTGGTCTCCACCGGCGAGGGTAAGTTGGCGTAGACCTGCTGGAATTTCGCTTTGCTGCCGCGAGGAATTTTGAGCTGGTACTCCTTTACGTTGGGAGGTGTATATTTGCGCAGCAGTTCCGGGTTCAGTTCCTTGAGTTCAGTCGTGGTGCAGCCAATCGCCTCAGCCACCACGGAGAGTTCCAGGCATCGGTCGATCTGCACCTCGTCCCAGTACACTTCGGGTTCGGTATCGATGTCCGTGAAACCGTATTTCTCAGGATTCTTTCCGATAATGGCCGCGGCCATTATCAACGGGACATAATCCATCGTTTGACGCCTCAGGTGCATCTTCCAGAAATCGATGGTCTTCTGCTTCTTGATGGTTGCCCGGACGCGGCCGGGACCACCGTTATAGGCGGCCATAGCCAGTTCCCAGGCGCCAAACTCCTGGTAGAGATCTTTCAGGAAGCGGCAGGCCGCATGGGTAGACTTGATCGGGTCCTTGCGTTCATCAAGCCACCAGTTCCGCTTCAAACCATACAGGCGTCCGGTCGATGATATGAACTGCCACAACCCCATCGCCCTGGCCCACGAGTAGGCGTGGGGATTAAAGCCCGATTCGACCAGCGACAGGTAAACCAGGTCTTCCGGCAGGTCGTACTGGCGGAGGATGCGTTTCATCATCGGCGTATACTTGTTGAACCGTCGAAGATATTTCGTGAAAGCCTCCTGGGCGACTGTCTGGAAATAGATGATGGACTTTCTGACCCGGTCGTTCATGACCACCGGAATGTCGTAGGTGACTTCCCGGACTTCGCCCGAATAGATACGCATCGTGTCCAGACCAAGATTGTCCGAGAGGTCCATGAACCGCTCCAGGACCGCCGAAGAGGACACGTCATCCTCCAGATGACCCAGCGAACGCAGCGTCACGCGGTAGTCGGCGACGATGTCATCCAGCATCCGGTTGTACTGGATGGCCTCCGGGGTCAGCACCGAATCCCCTTCAATGTCAAGTTTCGCCAGAATTTTCAGGGCCTTCTCGAAGTAGTACTGGGCTTCCTCCCAACTGGCCTCCCGGTTGGCGATAACACCCATCGAGCGGTACTCCCCGGCCAGGTCGAACTGGCGCCAGATATCATCGTCAACGGCTGCCGCCGAGTCATCCATGGCGACATCAGCATAAAAAAGAGCGTTTTCGGAATCGGAAGCTTGACGGAGAGCATTGGTGTCGAGTGCCGGCAACCTCGACAGGCTGTCCGGCGATCTGTCGGGGCTGCCGACAGCGGAGTCCGGCAGTTCCCCGCGAGGGGCCGTTTGATCGCTGTCCGGTTGCTGTGGCGTGGCATACAGCAGGGGCTTCCCGCCGGTAGTTTCTGTCTTTGTCGTATCCGTGTCAGGTTTCGCTGACTCTGATGCGGGTTTCTTGTCACCATAAATCTGCGGCGTGGACAGGCTGTTTTTGCCTCCACATGCGGTCAGCGTCAGCACGAAACCGAAAACAAACGGCGCCACCAGACGCATAATTCTACTACTGTTCAAAAGTTGAGCATCTCCATCCATGAAGGGAACCCCGGTCTTTTTTCTATATATATCGGAACGGCCTTTATTTACCTTTAGCCTGTCAACCTCTAAGCCGTTGCTATATAATAAGTACCCATCCTACCTGTCAAGTTTTTTACCGGAGCCGCTTACATGCTGTTTCAGAAGGACGTCCAGGTCGTTTTTCAGGCTCTCGGCGTCTGAATATTGCCGAGCCTCAGACTGATGACGAAACCAGGTCACCTGCCGTTTAGCGTAACGGCGCGTGTTCTGCTTCAGAAGATTCACCGCTTCCGGCAGCGTATATCTTCCGTCCAGATAATCGAGCATTTCCTTGTAGCCGATAACGTTTGAACTCCTGAGGGCGTTCCCCAGACCGGCGCCGACCAGCGAGCGGACCTCGTCAAGCAGGCCCTGTCGCATCATCTCATCCACACGAGCGTCAAGGTCCGCGTAGAGCTTCGGCCTGGGCGGCATTAATAAGAAGTGCTCAAATTCGTGTTCACTTTTCTTATACGCGCCGGTGGCGGCAAGTTCAGACTTCGATTTGCCCGTCAGATGAAAAATCTCCAGGGCGCGGATAATGCGAACGCGGTTGTTGGGATGAATGACCGCCGCCGACAGCGGGTCCATTCTCTCCAGGCGCTCGTGCATCCTCAGAGACCCCTCCGCTTCCATTTCCCTTTCGAGTCGGTCACGTATGGCCATCTCCTGGCTTTCTATCTCCACTACTCCCTCCGTCAACGCCCGCAGGTAAAGACCGGTGCCCCCCACCACCAGGGGGATCTTACCTGCATCCAGGATCATTCGGACAGCCGCGTTGGCGTCGTCGATGAAGCGAAACGCGGAATAGCGCTCCCCCGGCTCAATGAGGTTAATCAGGTGAAACTTTACCGCGGCCGCTTCCGATGCTGTGGGTTTGGCGGTACCGATGTTGAGATGCTTCAGAATCTGTCGGGAATCGGCCGAGACTATTTCGAGCGGCCACCGGCCGGCGAGTTCCACGGCTACGGCCGTCTTGCCGGAACCCGTGGGACCGCAAATGACAGGTATCTTGAATGTTTCAGCCACGTCCGAATTGCCGGTCAAGGTCCGCCCGGCTCAGTTTGATGAAGGTGGGCCGGCCATGGGGGCAACTGTAGGCGTTGTCGGAGCGCAGGAGCCTCTCCACCAGGTGAACGGCCTCGCGGTCGTCCAGGCGGTCGCCCGCCATGACCGCCGAGCGGCAGGCCATCGCTTGGGCCATTGCCTTTTTCAAGTCGTGCCCGGTCTTCCTCAGCGAAGCGATATCGTCCAGGACTTTCAGAAGCACTTTTTCCGCAGATTTCTTTGCCAGCACCACCGGCACGGCCTCGATATTGACCATCCTGCCGCCGAACGGGCCCACCTGAAATCCGGAACTGTTCAGCAACGCGTTGGATTCCTCGAAGACGACCATCTGCTCCGGGGTAAGTTCCACCTGGACGGGGAACAGCAAACGCTGACCCTCAAGCACGTGTCGTTCGATTTTCTCGAGAATTTCTTCATAAAGGACGCGTTCATGCGCCGTGTGCTGATCGACGACATACAGGTCATCGCCGGTCTGCAGCAACAGGTACATATCGGCAAAGCGGCCGATAAAGCGGAACCCGGTCGGGGGGCCGGTCGGAGACGCCGACGGTGCGGCCGTCTCCACAGTGATTATCTCTCCGGTACGTTTGTCAACTTCGATAATATCATCCGTCTTGGCCGGTCCGCCGGCAGCCGGCACGCTCCGGTACAACTCCGACAACAGGTGCGTGTTGACGGGCTGACGGCCAATACCCGGAATTGTATGCCTCTCTCCGCCGGATGAACTCCCGGAACGGGTCTCCCTCACCGGCGGCTCGCCCGGCACCCGGTCCGGGGCGGCGGTTCGTATGGACGGAATAATGCCGTCATGGCGTAGCGCGTCCTTCACGATGCGGCAGACGGCATCGTGAATCTCGCGTTCCCGGGAAAGACGAACTTCCGTCTTGGCCGGGTGGACATTTACGTCTACTTCAGTGGGATCGACCGATAACAGCAAAGCGCCCACGGGGTGCTGCCCGCGCGGCAGCAACTCGCCATACCCGGCATTAAAGGCGTGTGAAAGTGTCGGCGACGAAATGTACCGATTATTGATAAAAAGGAATTGTCCCGAGCGGCTCTGCTGTACGCTCTGCGGAGTGCTGACAAGACCTGCCACGGCTACCGGGCCGATGTGCCCCGCCACGACCACGAATTTTTTGTTCCTGTCACCCAGGACTCCCGCCACCCGCTCGGCCAGGCTCTCACCGGGCGGCCGGGAGAACACTTTACGCCCGTTGAGAGTGAAGGTAAAGCCGATGTCCGGGCGGCCAATAGCCAGCGCTGTCGCCACCCGCGCGATGTGACGGGCTTCAGTCGACTCGGCTTTGAGGAATTTGCGTCTTGCGGGGGTGTTGTAGAAAAGATTCTCGACTTCTATTGATGTCCCGACCGGAGCCGCGATCGGTTTTCGGTGTTGAATGACACCGCCTTCAAAGATGATCTCGGTCCCTGACTGGGCGTCGTGCGGGCGGGAAACCATCCGCAGGCGGGATACCGACGCTATCGACGGCAGGGCTTCACCGCGGAATCCATAGGACAGCAGGTTATGAATATCATCGAAGCTGCTTATTTTTGAGGTGGCGTGGCGCGCGAAGGCAACCTCGATTTGCTCTTCGTCGATGCCGCAGCCGTCGTCGACGATCTTGATCAACTTGGCGCCCGATTTCTCAATGATAATCTCGATGCGCTCGGAGCCGGCATCGATCGAATTTTCCACCAATTCCTTGAGCACGGAGGCCGGGCGTTCGACAACCTCCCCGGCGGCAATCTTGTTGATAAGCTGTTTGGGCAGCGGTTTGATCCAGCGTTTGTTGGCGCGGTCCGACGGTGGGCGTGTCATTCCAGTTTCTCCTTGAGCCGGCGAAGCAGTTCAAACGCCTGCACCGGCGACATAGTGTCCAGGTTGAGCTTCCTGATTATCTCTTCCGTTTCCGACGGCTGCGGCTCGAATAGCGACGCCTGCACTTTTTCCCGGTATATGCCTTGGCTCAACTCACTCTGGTTAAATTTCCCCGATTCGAGGAGGCGCAGGATCTGACGCGCCCTTGTCAGGGTCTGCCGCGGCAAACCGGCCAGCCGGGCCACCTCGATGCCGTACGAATCATCGCACCCGCCGGCAATGATCTTGTGCAAAAAAATGACCCGGTCTTCCCACCTCTTTACCGCCACCTGGTAGTTTTTAATTTTCTCGTACTGTTCAGCCATACCGGTCAACTCATGATAATGGGTGGCGAAGATAGTGCGGGCACTGGTCTTTTCGTTGATGTACTCCACTACCGCCCAGGCGATCGACAGACCGTCGAAAGTCGACGTTCCCCGCCCGACCTCGTCCAGAAGCAGGAGCGAGCGCTCGGTGGCGTTGTGCAAAATGTTGGCCGTTTCGACCATCTCGACCAGGAAGGTCGACTGCCCCCGAGCGAGATTGTCGATGGCGCCGACCCGGGTGAAGACCCGGTCGACCAGCCCGATGCGAGCGCTGTCGGCGGGAACGAACGAACCGATCTGGGCCAGAATGACGATCAGGCCGACCTGTCTGAGGTAGGTCGACTTTCCCGACATATTGGGGCCGGTGAGAATATGAAAGCGGTCCCGCTCGCTGTCGAAACTGACGTCGTTAGCCACAAACGAACCCGGCGGAAGGACCGCCTCGATGACCGGGTGACGTCCGTTGGTAATCGAAAGACGCGTATCCTCGAAAATCTCCGGACGACAGTAGCCTTTGTCGACGGCCAGTTCAGCCAGCGCCGCCACCAGGTCGACTTCGGCGACCAGCTCGGCGGTGATGATTATGTCCGCAATCCGCCCGGCCAGACGGGTCAGCAACTCCTCGTAAAGCTCCGTCTCCAGTTTGAAAATCTTCTCTTCGGCGCTTAATATCAGTTCTTCCTTCTCCTTCAATTCCGGAGTCACATAGCGCTCGGCGTTGACCAGTGTCTGTTTACGTATATAATCGTTGGGCACGAGTTTCGTGTTCGCCTTGGTGACCTCGATATAGTAGCCAAAGACTTTATTGAAGCCGACCTTGAGACTGCTGATGCCGGTTTTTTCCCGTTCGCTGTTCTGGAGGGAACCAATATACTTTCTCGCGTCGTGAATCGATGCATTCAGATCATCCAGTTTCTGCGAATGGCCCTTTTTGAAAATGTTGCCTTTGTTGGAGGTCAGCGGCGGCTCGTCCACCAGGGCCGCCTCCAGCGTCCGGACCAGATCGTCGCAGTCGGGCAAAGTCTGCTCTATCCGGACCAGATGCGGGCTGCCGGCTTCCTTCAGGTGAGTCGCCATCTGCCGGGCGACCCGCAGAGCGTCCTTGACAGCGGCAGCCTGGCGCGGGTTAAGTCTGCCGATACCGAGCCGGCCGGCCAGTTTTTCCAGATCGGGAAGTTTTTTTGTCTCCGTCCGAAGGTTAAAGGCCAGGTTGCGGTCGCGGACCAGTTCGGCCACACCTGATTGCCGCGAGTCGATTTTCTCTTTGCTCTTAAACGGATGCAGCAGGCTGTTGCTGAGCCGCCGCGAGCCCGCTGCTGTGTGGCACAGGTTGACCACCGCAAACAGCGAGTTTTCTTCTCCGGACGACAGGTTGTTTCTCAGCAACTCCAGGTTCCTGACGGTGCTGTAATCCAACTGCATGAAATGCTCGTCGTCGAACCTGGTGAGGCGATTTATATGAGAGATGCGGTCGCGCTGATTTTCGCGCAGGTAGCGGAAAATGGCCCCTGCAGCCGCAATGGCCAGCTGGCAGTCGGCCACGCCGAACCCGTCCAGTGTGCTGGTGCCGAAATGTTCGTTGAGGTCGCGTTCCGCGGCCCGGCTGTCGAAGTTCCACTCCTCAAAGCCGGTCAACTGTGCCGAGCCATAGAGCCCTCCCAGTTTCTCGGCAAGCTCCTGGCGATCATACTCCTGGGAATAAAGAATCTCCGATGGTTCCAGGACTTTGAGTCTTTCGACCATGTTTTCCGTCATGCCTTCATCGACCATGAATACGCCGGTGGACAGATCGAGTGCCGCCAGTCCCATGTGACCGCGTTTGTTCTCAAAGACGGCCGCCAGCCAGGTGGTCGATTTGCCGTCGTCGACGCCGTCGACGGTAGCGGTACCGGGTGTATAGATTTCTACTATCTCGCGCTTGACGATACCTTTGGCCGTCTTGGGATCCTCCACCTGTTCCACTACGACTACTTTTTCGCCGGCGGACAAGAGCCGGGCCAGATACTTGTCAGCAGAGTGGAAGGGCACTCCGGCCAGGGGTATTTTCTCGGTGTTGCCGTGTGACCGAGAA
>JAOUEU010000373.1 GCA_029858555.1 Candidatus Zixiibacteriota bacterium | reverse complement strand
ACAACTTTTTCAACAAGCCCCAAGCGGTGGGGTCAGTAGGCCCCGTCCGAGAGAAAGTGGTCATCCCACACCAAAATACGCCGTGTGAGCGTCCCTGTCAATGCCTGTATTTGCACCCCGCGCGATTCTTTACATCAGAACCCCTACAAAGTCAATGCAATTCCCTCCCTCAGCCCCCTTTGTGGATTACTGTATCGAGGATAAAAGGTCAGTGATTCGCAAATTCACTACCAAACATGAGGGGCGCAAATAAAAAACGAGAAAACGAACCCATTTCGTTCTATGTCTCACCGAGGTAAGCCGTTACACGGGATTTCCGAATTTTGCCTTACATACACCCCCCTGTGTGGCAAAAGAGAGCCTCAACCCCTGTCATTGCCACGTCCGCCTGCGGCAGACTCGCAATGACGAAACGAAAGGGGGTGCCGCGTAGCTTGTTGCCGGTAGCCTGCAATCTCAGCGGTCACACACTTTGCGGAACACGCGCATGAAATTGCCGCCAAGTATTTTCACGATATCTTCCTCCGGACAGCCGCGCGACAACAGTTCCCGCGTCACGTTAGGCATCTTCGAGCAGTCCTCCAGTCCTTCGGGAGGGAAAAAGATACCGTCGTAATCCGACCCCAACCCCACGTGGTCCGCTCCCGCCACGTTGGCGATATGCAGTATGTGGTCGACGACATCCGTAAGCGACGGGCACACGCCCTTGTAATAGCCGGCCCATGTTTTGAGGAAAGGCTTCAAGGCTTCACGTCCGCGCTCGAACTCGGCTTTGTCGTGTTCGTCGTGAGTCAACTTGTCGAGCGCCTCCAGTTCGGGTATATGGTCGCGGAAATGCTTTTCGGTCACGGCGGCATTTTCCGCCGACAGAAAGTCGCGGCAGAAATTGATCCCGATCATGCCCCCGCCGTCGGCGATAGCCTTTATCTGGTCGTCCGTCAGGTTGCGGTTGTGTGGGCACAGCGCATGCGCACACGAATGGGAGGCAATGACCGGGTCGCGGCTGACCTCGAGAACTTCCTCGACCGCCTCGACCGAAATATGGGAGACATCGACAATCATGCCCAGCTCGTTCATCCGGCGCACGACCTTCCGGCCGAAATCCGTCAGCCCCCGAAAAGCCGGTTGCTTGTCGCCCGACGAGATGCACCAGTCGTGCGAAACGCCGTGAGTCAGCGTCATATACCGTACGCCCCTGCCGTGAAAATGCGCCAGGTTGTTCAGACTGCCGGCGATAGCTTCGCCGTTCTCGATGCCGATCACCGCCGCGATACGCCCGTCGGCTACGATTTCTTCGGCCCCGGCGGCATTGGTGCAAGCGGCGATGGCGTCACTGTTGTGGGCAAACTCCGAGGTGAGAACATCAAGCCGCCGGTCGATTGTCGCCGCGCAGAGCTCCGTCGGCGTCTGCGGGGCCACGAAGCACGCGAACACCTGGAGGTTGACACCCCCCTCGGCCAGCCGTGGGATATCGACGTGACCGTCGGCGTTGCGCACCGATATATCGCGGCCGTTCTGCATCCACAAGATGGTGTCGCAGTGCAGGTCGGCCACGAACGCTCTCTCGTGCAAAATCCGGTAGTCGGCGCTCATGACATGCAACTATACGGAAATGTATCCCCCTCCGTCAAGTTTTGCTGTGACCGTGTGAACCCCGAAGGGTCAGAACAGGATGACCAGCTTGCCCATCTGCGTCCGTCCCTCTTCGTCCTCGACGCTCCAGTAGTACAGGCCCGAAACCACCAGCTGCCGGTTGCGGGACACGAGGTTCCAGGTGTCGTGCGAAGACGCCGGATCGGAAGCTTCGTAGCGATGCTTGATTTCCCGCACGAGATCGCCGTCGAGCGAGAATATCCGGATAATGCACCGCGGCGGCAGGTTGGCGAAGTGAATCAGCCGCACCTTGTCGTTGGGCAGGTCCTCGAGCATGCGGCCCTCGAAGCCGTGGTCACGATAGTCGGCATCGGCCCGGTAAGGATTGGGGTAAATATAAATCTCGCCGTTGCTCCCGTTGGCTTCCTCCTCGGAGCCGGCGGCATAACACCTGATGAGCCCGGTCGTCTTGGAGGATTCCAGGGGTGCCAGGCCGGATGCCGGCGAGCCGAAATCGAAGGCCGTGACATTGACATAGTACGGCACGGTCGGCAGAAGGTTCTCGATCACGAACTCGTATTCGTAGTACTTGGGGTAGCCTTCATCGGTCAGCTGGTCGGGCATGATCGCCACGCCGCTGCTCGGCCGGGGCTCGTGCGGGTAGGTTTTACGGATAGCCGTCGCCTGGCCGAAAGTGGAATTGTTAAAATCGTGAGCGGTGAAAAAGAAAATCGAATCGGGATGCTGGGGATGGACGTAGGGTTTGGCGGCCGTGTAGTCGAAGGGGTGAAAAGCCGTATCATTGCATGGGTCAGGGCCGCTCCCATACAGGCAGCGCAACTCATCGAGCGTAAACGGCGGGTCGCGCAGTTCGAACTGGGGAACGGGACGGCGGCTGGCGTTATACACCATCTTGTCCTAGTTGTC
>JAOUEU010000104.1 GCA_029858555.1 Candidatus Zixiibacteriota bacterium | reverse complement strand
TCATTGAAATGCGAGATGCGCTTTTGCAGACAGTCGTACCGTTTATCGAGCAGGCTCGAGGAGAAAAAGAATATGACAATCAGCAGCGGCAGCGGTCCGGCCGAGAAAAGAGTCAGCAGCGGATTGATGGTCATCATCATGATGATGGTAAATGTCACCATCATCAGGGCCTCATAGAGTCGGAAAATGCCGGAACAGGCAAACCAGGAGAGTTTCTCGGCCACGTCATCAGTCATCCGCGTAACCAGGTCACCCGTTCGAAAGCGATTGAAGAAATCGGGACCTTTGCTTGTGATACGGTCGAAAGCGTCCTGCCGGAACAGCCACTCCAGTTTCAAATTCATCCAGGCCCGGTGGGATTGTATGAAAGCGTATAGGAACGCGGCCGCCAGACCGACGGTGATGTACGCCAGGGCGAAAGCCGCGGCGAACGACAGGGCCATCGACAACCCCAGCTGATGCCCGGCTGTTTTTATCCAACCGGCCACCTCCGAAGAGAGGACACTCTCGCCGACGTCGATGAAGTCCAGCGTCACACCAAACAGCCTGGGCAGGAGAACCTGAAGGGCCGTCTGCAAGGGTGTCAGGATAAGAAGCACCGCCAGAACATACCGGTAGTTGCGGTAGTAACGCCAGAACCATTTTACCTTATCTAACATTTGCCATTGCTCCGTTTCTGTTTTTGAACTGCAGGTGGAACAGCTTCGAGTAATAGCCGTCCTGCAGTATCAACTCGGTATGCGTGCCCCGCTCGATTATTTCGCCGCGCCGAATCACCAGAATCTGGTCCACATCGAGTATCGTCGAAAGCCGGTGCGCGATCACCAGCGAAGTGCGCCCGGCCATGAGCCGCTTGAGCGAGGCTTGGATAGCACGCTCTGTCTCGGGGTCAACGGAACTGGTAGCCTCATCCAGGAGCAGCACGTCGGGATTGGCCGCCAGGGCCCGGGCAAATGACAGCAGTTGCCGCTCCCCCCGGCTGAAATTGGCGCCTTGTTCCGATACCTCCGTGCGGTATCCATCCGGCAGCCGCCCGATAAACCGGTGGGCATCCACCATTCGAGCTGCACTTACGACTGTTTCGTCGGTAATGTGCTCGGATTCCAGCACGATGTTTGAACGCACATCACCCGGGAAGAGGAATATATCCTGAAGAACCAGGGCAAAGCGGGCCCGCAACTGCTCCAGGGGTATCCTGCGGATATCGACCCCGTCGACGGTAATACGGCCTTTCTGCGGGTCGTAGTACCGAAGCAAAAGAGAGATGACGGTGGTTTTGCCGCCGCCGGTCACTCCCGCCAGGGCGTAACGCCGTCCTATGGGGATTTCAAAATCGACGTCCTTGAGCACCCAGTCACCGTCGCCTGTATAAGAGAACCAGACCTTTTCAAACCTGATCTCCGTCTCCAGCCGCGGCCAACAGACCGGATGAGCGGTCACGGCCAAACTGCTCTTCTGAGACAGCAAAGCGAAAATTCGCTTCGAGCCGGCAATTGCTTTCTGAATCGTCGATAGCTGCTCCGACACCCGCCAGATGGGCTCAAACATCTTCCATATCAGAATCAGGAACATCAAAACCGTACCCGTCGTAATCATGCCCTCTGAACGCCACAGCAGGCCGAAGAACAGCACCAGCGCCACCATTACATATTGAACGAAGAAAACCCCGTTGAAAAAGACGCACACGGCGATGTTGGCAAAACTGTCGTCCTTGAACTTCTGGTAGTTGGCGTGATTCACTTTGGAACGGGCATACGCCCCGCGGTGAAAAATCTGGATGATCGACATGCCATGCAGCAACTCAGTGATAGCCGCGGTCACTTCCGCCATCTTCTTCCGCACGGCCAGAAACCTCGGCGTGGTATATCTCTCGAAGACGATAATCATGCCCACTACCACCGGGACGGTGCCGAATATCATCAGCGTCAACTGCCAGCAGTAGTAAGACATGACCACAAAGATACCGCACATCAGCAGCACGTCGCCGACCAGAATTATGACGGTGTTGGTGAAGAACGCGCGCAGAGCTTCCGTGTCGGACTCCACCCTGGCCAGAAGTCGTCCCACCGGGTTCTTGTCGAAGAAGGACACGTCGAGTGACAGGATATGGGAGAACAACTTGCTTTTCAACTCCACCATCACATCCTGACCGATGATCTGCAACCGGACCCGCTGCAGGTATTGAAAGACAATCGTCGAAAGCTGCATCAAGGCGACAATCAGCACGAGCCACAGAAGACCGTTGAAATCGCCGTTCTTGATCTCTCCGTCGACGGCATCCTTGACCAGCTTGGGCCAGTAAAGGGAGAGCACCTGCGCTGCCACCAGAAGGAAAAAACACAGCGACATGGCCCGCTTGTGGCGTTTCAAAAGCGGCAACAGCCTGCCGAACGCCGTCCTCGAACTGATATCTCGTTCCCGGGCAGTCACTTGTTCGTTTTCGTAAAGGTCACTATTCATAATAATCGCCTAACAGTTGAATTTTGTCACCATTTACGGTCCGGCGGCCACACGGTAACAAAAAACCCGCCGAACCTAGTCAGTTGCGGCGGGTCTAACTATTATCGTGAAAAAAATCACAATCTTCGCTTACCCCACCCGCCGCGGAGGCCGTCAAAATTGACCAGCACAGGAATATACACTCGGTTCCGAATCATCCTCTGATACTCCTTCTCCGCAACGGTTAACGTCTCATATTCCTTCGTCTACGATACCATTGTCGCTTTGGTTTCAACTAATATAGCCGATTTCCGGGCGATGTCAAAAGAAAATTGCTGCTTTGGGCTCGAGAAAACCTAAAAAGATCTTTTTATTGCCCCGGTGCGGCTCCCGCTACGATCGGCTCTTCAATCTAACCAGGCGCTTTTGGGCGTCCGCGATCTCTTCTATCCCATCGTCGGCGTGTTTCCAGATATCCAGGAAAGTTTCGTACTGTTGTCGGGCTTCGTCATACCGGCCCAGGTCCTCGTAGGTCATTCCCAGGTAGTAGTGAGTCTTGACTGCCCAGACACCCCAGAACACTCGCGGGCCGCCATGGTAGGCCATTACTTTTTCATATTCAATCAGTGCCTCGTCGAAGCGGCCGGCTTCCTGGTAGGCTCGGGCCAGCATCATATGTGCCGTGTATACAGCGCTTCTGTACGCGGCTTTCTCAAACGCCGCCACCGCGCCCTCCCGGTTGCCTCTGGCCTGCTGGATTGCACCAACACCATACCAGTAACGCACCCAGTAGGCCGGCGCGCTCTTTTTGCCTTCAAGGGACGCCCTCATCGCGGCGACTTTCTCTTCGGCGCGTTCGATTTCACGGCACTCGGCCAGCAATTGCGCCAGGTATTGCTGGGTATACTGCGTGTCAAACACCTCTTCGTCCCTGGCGATCTGCTCGACGATATCGATGGCTTCAAGAGCTCGGTCGATTTCTCCCAGTTGAACGTAGATGACAGCCTTCAAGTACGGGAATACGACACTTCTCGGTCTTCCTGTCTCCAGCCTGTCGGCTACCATGGCATCATTCAACACCTTGAGCGCATTTTGGAATTTCCCCTGGTAAGTCTCAACTGCGGCCAGACCGTTCCAGCCGGCTCGCCGCACTGAGCGGTCCTCCCTGCCGGCCAAGTCCTGAAACAGGGATCGGGCCTCCTCATATTCCCCTTTCGACACCAGCAGTTCAGCCAGACGGAGCTGAGAGACCGTAAAATCGGGCCTGACCTCCAGAGCCTTTCGGTAGGACTCGATAGCTTCGTCAATCCGCCCATGAAAGGCGCAGATTTCTCCTCTTGAGTCGTAGGGGTTGGGCTCATCGGGGGCCAGAGCGACGCCTTTATCGATGGCCTTAAGCGCGTTGTCGATATCGTACATATAGCAGTAGGTGTACGCTAACTGGTTATAGCCTTGCTTGTATAGCGGGTCTATGGCCAACGCTTGTCTAAGAAGGACTACGGCTTCGTCAAAATTGCCTTCGGCGTGGTCAATAAACCCCAGAGCAAAATACGCCTCTTTGCTGTCAGGATAGCTCTGCAACAAATCACGCAATTCCTTTCTTGCCCGAACCATGTCGCCGGATCGGTATGCCTGCGCGGACCTTATCCAAAACTTATCCTTGTCACTCGCTCGGTCGATGTACTTTACTGCCAGGGCCAGCTTGTCCGTTCGGCCCAAAGAATTGAGACGTAGATAGGCTATGGCAAAAGTGGAATCGTACTCCAAAGCCTGTTCGTAGCTCCGAATCGCCTCCCGTTCAAACTGCTTGTCCTCGTAATCAAGTCCCTCGAGATAATAATAGTACGCTTTTACGGAATGGGTGGTGGCGTCGGCCACGCCGCGGTCAATTTCATGACGCGCGTCCGGGGGAAGTCCGAGATCCAACATAACGGCCGCTGACAGATTGTCAACCAGGGAAAATAGGTCGCCCCCAACGTCG
This sequence comes from Candidatus Zixiibacteriota bacterium, assembly GCA_029858555.1. Lineage (GTDB taxonomy): Bacteria > Zixibacteria > MSB-5A5 > GN15 > FEB-12 > DAOUUR01. The sequence continues at coordinate 6,140 of JAOUEU010000104.1, read as the reverse complement.
CCGACAACTCGCTGCGAGGCGATCACGCGGCCGGTAGCCACTTCCGTCAGCTGTGAGGTGAGAATAAACTCGGATTTCGTTCGCAGAATGTCCCCCGTAAGCACCCATCTAGCACCTAACCTTCGGCCGACAGCTCCCGCATAATCTTCGTCAATCACGCGGTCAGCCTCTATCTGCATAAGCCTTATCTCATCGGTTAGTCTGCGACTCGAAACCATCTGCAGATAGTGGGATTCGGACAAATCCGTAACGAGCAGATTCGCCACGATCATGCCCAGCTTCTCGGGATCGTTGCCATTGGTTATGTTTCCAAAATCCATTATGGCAAGACGATTTTCAGCGGCCGTGGCCGGCTGAGACGGTCTAATTTCGAATTGCCAATCCTTTAAAACCAACACCAGCATGAGAATGACCGCAGCGACCGTGGTCGGCACCAGCGCCGTTCGCCACATCCGCTGCAGCAATGGCAGTGGCCTTTGCCTGGGGGCCGCCTGGGCGCTCCCGGCCGCCATCCGCTCCACGACCCTCCGGACGTCCGGATCACGCCTGATCAGCTTGATTGTCCGTTGAAAACGCCTGGCGTTATCAAGGCAATGCTCGCACTCGAGAAGATGCAACTCCAGTTCCCGCCGTTCATCATCGTCAAGCAGGCCCAACTCGTAGGCATATAGATTATCTTCGAAGTGCTTGTCGCAGCCGCCGGGCATCATTTAATGTCTCCCTTCTCCAGACACAGCTTCAGCATCGACCTCGCCCTGCAGAGCAGGATATAAAGGTTGTTGCGCGAGATTGCCAGTTTCTCACAAATCTCTTCCGCGGAATAACCCTGGTAGCGTAAATTGAGGATTCTGGCGTGTCGGGAATGGACGCGGTTAATTTTCCCCAGACAGTCCAGAAGCTGGCGCTTTAAAGAAGGGTCAGAATCGTTCGATGCCCACTCGCCGCCGACGTCCGAGGCCCAGGTGAATCGATTTTCCTGGTAGTGCTTCCCCCGGTAGTAATTGAGAATCTTGTTCTCCAGGACCCTGTACGCCCAGGCAGCGAAACTGATCTCGAACTGGATATTCCCATACTTCTCAGCGACCGTTACAAGGGTATCCTGCACGATTTCTTCCGCATCCTGATCGTTCCATATTCTTTGTTGCGCAAACAGCCGGAAACTTTCAGTCAGACTCTTGAAAAGCCGATTTTCAGAATCCCGGTCGCCCTTCCGGGCGACGTGATATAACTCATTGATATTCAATGCCAACCCGTGCTCGAGAACAAAGATATTCTATAATATAAGAAAGATTCGGAAAAAGCAAACTATCCATCACCTCAAGAATGACGATTTTCACCTCCTTTGTGCCGCCCTTTACCTGAGTAAATACGACGAGATAGTCTTCCCCAGTCGGCATTCACTTTTTTTTTGTTTCGCTGAAAGGTTTTGGCCGGCCGTGCAACCATAGGACGGAAACAGGTTACTTACGGTAGCAAGACAACGGGCTTGCACGTGGCCGTCCCCCTGTTGGTTTGCTGGCGACGGGCAAGTCAAAGCGGGTTCTGTAGGTGGCACCCGATTGAGGTATCCGAAGGGATTGTGCAACGTTGGCGTAACAGCGGATTTCGGATATCTCAGGCAGCTAGTGCTGACGCGGAACCCGCTCTTTTTTTATTCTCTCCGGCATATGCTTAGTGTGGGTGGCACTCACACTTCAATCAGTCATCAGACTGTCCGCAGGTCCCGGGCGATGAACCCCTCTGCCGAAAAAGTTTTCCGATGACAATATCAAAAGTCCCCGCCTAACGGCGGGGACTTCGCCAATCGGTGGAGAATGCCTGTGTTTTGCTCAGTGCAGGGCCGAGGCAATTACCTCCACCGTCTCTTTAGCATCGGGCTCTACCAAGGTCTTGAGGACAGGCCCTGATTTTACCAGAATCCCCTGATCACGGGTGCCCGCGTAAATTTTCCGATCCTTTACCAGAAGAACCTCGGCAACGGTTTTATCGAGCTTTGCGACCGGCATCAAATCATAGTTGAAGCAGGACACAGTACCGCTGTCAGTCGCGATGTAGACGACCCAATCGGAAGCGTCGATGTCGAGGACATTGTCGGCGGGAAGACCGTCCTCGACAGTGAGTGTCTGCCAGCGGCCGCCGTCAAAGATGTGCAGCCCGTTACCAGTACCGGCATAAAGATGATCATGCTTAAAATCGAGAGCGTTGACATGATCAAACAGCGAAGGATCGCGGCTAAGATACCGCTTCCGAAAGTCGACACCATCCCAGCGATACAGGCCCTGACCGTCTGTGCCCACCCACACACCGGCGTCGTCGGCAACCATGGCTGTGACCGAGACGTCATCCATCAGAAGGTCGTTGCCGAAAATCGAGTTGGTGAAAAGACCGCCCTCAGTGCCGATCAGGAGCTGGTAGTTGAAACTGCACAACTCCTTCACCACTCCTTCGAGTTCAATATCGACAGGTTCCAGGGTCGAATCGGTCAGGGTATAAAGGTTGTCACCCCCGACATAGACTTTCAGGTTATGGCTCACCACGGCGTTAAGTTTCTCGCCGTTGTAAACGTCGGTCAGATGGCCGGACTTCACATCCAAGATGAGTACGCCTCCATGGTAGGTCGCATAAAGTCTGCCATCAACCAGTAAAAAGTCGTTGATTTCCGAGAAACGCGGACCATCCTGGACCTCATCCTCCTGACCGCCCCGGGAAGCCGCTTCAGTCTGGTTGGCTGCCAGGCGGGCATGGACGATATTCTCGGCGAACACCGTCGCCACCGAATCGACCATCTGCTGAACGATACCGGGGTTTCTTTCTCCTTCATCACCGGCGCAGCCGGCGAACATCACGATAGCTGTGCCCAGAATAATACCGAACACTCCTGCGAATAATTTCTTTAACATCTTGACCTCCTCGCATTAAAGGTTTGTTTCTGCCAATACTGCATCAAAAGCCGTGCCGTAACATTAATTGTTTGAATAACAACAACTTATGCCGCCCATATGAGATTATAAGAGAATGGACCGTGTCATCTTTGACACATATTCAGGGGTTTGCGGAAACCTCGATGCTAATCAATAGGTTAGTCGTGTCATTTCTGACACATTCCTCCTGAAACAGAAAAAGCTTGTTCCAAGATCTATAAACTGCTTGATTGTATAAAAGGCGAGGATTCTCCGCCTATGCGTAACTTATTTGTATACATAGCGTTCACGTTGGTCGGGTGGCTGCTGACCGGAAGCAGCAGCGGTCACGCCGGTCGTATCGAGAGTCGTATTCTACAGTACAGATTCGATCGTCTGTACTTCGAGCGCGGCAATGAAGAAGACATCTTCCCCGGGCATGCCTTCACCGTGTATATCGGCGCGGACTCGCTTTTCAGCGGATATATCGCAGAGTCGCACGCGGGAGTGTCCATCAGCGAGCCTGCAAGCGGTTATTTCGACAGCATCTCAATCGGTTCTTGCCGCGTCCTGATCGAAACCGCCGAGGTCGATCTCAACTCGCCCGTGAAGCTCGGATGCCTTTCGGAATTGAGACGGACTATCATCATGCCCGAAGCGGCAGTCGGATCGGCCGCGGCTGACAGCGGGCCGGCCGTGTTGCCACGCGTTGTCGTGCAAATGTATGACTCACCATTGGAGATGACCCTGGATTTTGAAAAGGGCCAGATCGACGGTCTGTTGCACTATGAAGCCTTTCACGGAAGCCCGACGGTTAAGGTAGTGTCCGCCCCGGCTCCGTTCTACGCAGCTTTGATTCCGAACATCTCTAAAGATTTCAACGAGCACGGACTTTTGACCACCTCGCTGTACTATCGTTTTGACCCTGCCAAATTGCCGGTGGTTTTCGACGGTGACAAGGCGGACCAGTTCTCCTGTTTGTATGTCCGAGACTCCGGTCAAAGCCGGCCTTATGGTTGTGACCCCGCGAAGGGACGCGCCCTTCTGCGTCAACTTAAGAAACGCCCTCAAAAAGTGTCTATACACGTTCAGGAAGCTTCACTGGAGAAGCTGGCCGAGTACTTCGCCGATATACTCTCCAGAGACAGAATCAGGGCGGAGATTGCTTCGGACGTATCCAAAGCCGATTTGTATTTGAGATATGTTCCGCTCATAAGTAATCGACCGGATAGCGGTCTTGCGGAAATAGCGGCGCTGTTGCGGCGTGACGGATCACCGGACCTGTCAGTGACTGAGCCGCTGACCTTGATTGAAAACAACCTGGCGGCGGCGCAGGCCGAAAACGACAGCAACTTGGCGTACTATTGTGACCTGGCCGCTCGCAGGTTGAAAGAAGACGTCGGCGTTTTTGGACTGTTTCGGCCCAGTATAACATTTAACGCCGGCCTGGCCCTGAAGGGATACTATTTCAACGACCAGGGATTCCTGGATCTCACGCGTCTGGTAAAACTGCAACTACCGACCCGCGCGGGCGAATGAAAGTCATGACGTTCACAGGGAAAATAAGAGTCTATTTGGTAACCGTCGCTCTGTTACCACCGCTTATTGTCCTTTTGGCGGTCTATTTCCTGTCGGAAAGGCAACTCGAATTTTCGGACCGGCAACTGGCCTTCGACAGCTTGGAAAAATACCGGCGTTTTGAACACTCCTTTAGACTAGGGCTGCGGGATCAGGTTCTTGAAATAATTTCTACGCACCGTTTCCAGGAAGCTCTGATCCTCATCAGGAAAGGGCGCGCCGCCCAGGTTTCCGTCGGCTCCGGCCTGTCCGGACTCGATTTCCTGGAGATTCTCGACGCCGACTCCAGGGTATTGACCAGCAGCCACCGACCGGGATTGATCGGAGAGATAATCAGAATCGGCCCGGGCTTGCCCGCGCCCGGAGAGATGCTCCGATTGGAAACGCTTGAGTATGATGTTGCCGGGCGGCACGCGGCATTTACATGTATCGTGCCTATGGACACGAGTCTGAGCGTGTACTGCGGCAGTTATATCGACCACGACCTCACCAGCCTGCTGAGCATCCTGACCTCGGCTACCGTCGACGTCCAGTTTGAGGACGACCTGTCAGACACCTATACCGGCATGGACAAGAACCAGTTATATGAGGTCTCCGGCGGTTACCGCGCCCTGCTGGCCGGTGGCAGCGCCGACGGTTTCTATCTTGTCGCGGATTTTGTCGCCGGTCAGTCGCAGCCGCTGTTCTCGTCGTTGCTCCTGATTACCTCAGTGGTGGGTGTGTCATCGGTCTTGATCGCACTGGCCCTGGGGTTTTTTATCACCGGTCGAGCCAAGCGCGAAATCGACAATCTTCGCAACGCTTCGGCGCGCATTGCCGACGGCGACTTCAATACACCCGTGATGGCCTACGAGGAAGGAGAATTTTCCGAGCTGGCCGATTCCCTCACGGATACCATGATCAAGCTGCGGGCACTCCGAAAAATGCTGGCAACATCGGAGAAAATAGCCGCGTGGCAGACAGTGGGACGCAAAATTGCCCACGAGATCAAGAATCCTCTCACACCCATTGCCATCTCCGCGGCCGATCTCCACCGGTCATTCCTCGAGAACCGGCCGGAATTCCAGGCCATCCTTACTGAGACAACAACTACTATCCAGACCGAAGTCCGCCGCCTTACCGCGCTGCTGGATCAGTTCGTGAGTTTCGCACGTATGGCACCGCCCCGCATGAGCGCAGTCAATACCGAGAAATTCTTCAATGACTTACAGGCACTGTACCGTCATGAGATTGAAAAGGGCCGCCTGAAACTCTCCCACAGCTCTACCGTTCGGAGCCTGCAGATTGATCCCGAGCAGATCAAGCAGGTGCTGGTCAATCTGGTCAAGAACAGCTTCGAAACCGCGCCGGAGACGATCGTCAGCATTGCGATAGGTGATGACCCGGCCGGCATCCGGCTGGTGGTTGAGGATAACGGACCCGGCTTTACTGAAGAGCAACTGAAGCAGAGTTTTGAACCGTATTTTTCAACCAAGAAAACGGGCTCGGGTCTGGGATTAGTCATATGCCAGAGAATTGTTTTCGACCACGGTGGCACGATAACGCTTTACAACCGGCCGGAAGGTGGCGCCGGCGTAAGAATTATAATACCTTGAGATTATGGCCAAATTACTGGTAGTTGATGACGAACCGAACATCCGCAGTTCCCTGAAGAACGCTCTT
>JAOUEU010000372.1 GCA_029858555.1 Candidatus Zixiibacteriota bacterium | reverse complement strand
CGGCCGCGCAAGCACCGGCCGCTACTGGACGATGAGCTACCCGGAGACTTTCGACCGGCAGCGCCCGGTGGCGTCGTGGGCGGAGGAGTTGCACGCGCTGATGGTGGACGCCGTCCGGCTGCGGCTGCGGGCGGATGTGCCGGTCGGGGCCTACCTGTCCGGGGGGCTGGATTCCTCGGTGACGACGGCTTTGATCAAGCACTTCACGACCACGAAACTGGAGACATTCTCAATAGCCTTTCACGACCGGGCCTATGATGAGTCGGAGTACCAGACGCAGATGGCCGATTATCTCGGCACCAGCCACCACGTCGTGCGCTGCGACTATCATGACATAGCCGATCATTTTCCCGAAGTTATCTGGCACACTGAGCGGCCGATCGTGCGCACCGCCCCTACGCCCCTTTATATGCTGTCCAATCTTGTGCGTGAGAATGACTTCAAGGTGGTGCTGACCGGTGAGGGTTCGGACGAGATACTGGCCGGGTATGATATTTTCAAAGAAACGCTGATACGTTCTTTCTGGGCGCGCAACCCGGAATCGAAATGGCGCCCGGCGCTCTTGAAGAAGCTCTACCCCACGCTGCCGGTGTCGGCCGCCAACACCGGTTACTATTTGCAGGCTTTCTACAAAGCCGGGCTGGCCGAGACCGAAAAGTATTACTTCTCGCATATCCCGCGCATGAACACGACCACGAAGATAAAGGATTTTTTCAGCGGCGAGGTCAAAGACCGCATCGGCGGGTATGATTCGCTAGCGGCGTTTGGCCGCGATCTGCCGGAGGGGTTTTTCCGCTGGCACCAGATGGTGCGGGCGCAGTATGTCGAGGCGCGCTCCCTGCTGGCCGGTTATATCCTGTCCTCGCAGGGAGACCGTATGTCGGCGGCGCATTCGGTCGAAGGGCGGTTCCCTTTTCTGGATCACCGGGTGGCCGAATTTGCGGCCACCATCCCGCCATGGCTGAAGATCTTCGGCCTGAACGAAAAGTATATCCTGAAGAAAGCCATGGTCAAGGAACTGCCGCCGAATATCATCGAACGTGTCAAGCAGCCCTATATGGCGCCGGACGCCAACAGCTTTGTGCAGGCCGACTCGCCGGGGTATGTGCGGGAGATAATGTCTGCCGGGAGCATCAAAGCCGGCGGTATCTTCAACCCGATTACGGTCGGCAAATTGCATGACAAGTGCCGGCGGATGGCGCAGAAGCGCCTGTCATTCAAGGACAACATGTCCTTCATCGGCGTACTCTCCACGCAACTGCTTATCGACAAATATATTGATCATTTCGAGCCGCCGCCCTGCCCTGCCAGAGACGCATTCACAGTCTGGGAGGATATGAGCGAGACAGGCTGCTGATGTCGTCAGCGGGAGGAGTAGTCCTTGCCCTTTTGATCCCGTTGTTCGTTATAAGCAAGATTGCCGTCCGAGACTCTTTTGTCTCGGTGCAGCTTCTCTCGGCCCCTCGCCTTGCTAAAAGCTACCATAATCGAAAGTAAATATATCAAGCGGCCGTCTCATCCGGGCGGAGCGGTCGAGGAGTTCGATTCATAAGCCGAGAAGCTGAATCCGACTGTATGCGGCTTGGACCCGCCCTAATTTACTGTCGCGGACAGTCTCGGCGAATTTTCAAAAAAAAAGCCCGCCTGCGGGGAGGGAAGAACAACAGGCGGGCTCATTCATGATGTATATTCTAAGAAGCTACTTATAAAACAAATGTGTCGGCGGCGAGTTCCCTCGGCAAGATAAAAACAGGAGTTTCGGGGATGCCGGCGGAGCGGACAAACCCGGTTTCCAGGTTGCCCGGAGACAGGGCGCCGGCCTGGTCGCCGGTGGGGAGATCCGACGCCGGTCAGACTGCCCTGAGAATGACCATGGTTATATCGTCAGACTGTTCCTGGCGACCCCGGTGACGGACGACCTCACCGTAGACTTTTTCCCCCAGGCCGACAACACCTTCGCCGGAGTAGTCGCTCAGGATGCCGCGCAGGCGCTGCTCGCCGAATTCCTCGTCTTTTTCATTCCAGGCTTCGGTTATGCCATCACTGTATATAAACACCGTCTCCCCCGCCGCCAATCCGATATGGTGAACAGGGTAGGCGAAATCCGGTAGTACGCCAATCACGAGGCCGGCTTCGGCAGGAGCTTCCACCACGCCGGTCTTTCTCAAGATGAACGGGGGGCAGTGGCCGGCGTTTATGTATGACAGCCTGTTCTCCGAGGCGTCGTAGACGCCGAACATGGCGGTGATGTACTGCTCGGGAGGCGTAAACTGGCATATCAGACGGTTGAGGCTTTCGGCCAGTTCCGGCAGCGGGATATCCTTGGTTTTGGACAACTGGGCCCGCAGGACGGCCTGGGCGTTGGCCATCAGGAGGGCGGCGGGCATGCCTTTGCCCGAAACATCGCCCAGGGATACGAAAACCCGGTCGTCGCTGAGCTGCACCATGTCGTAATAGTCACCGCCCATCTCCTTCGCGGGCCGGTTGAAGCCGTAGACCTCAAAACGGGGTCCGATGATGTTCTCACCGGGGAGAAAGCCT
>JAOUEU010000103.1 GCA_029858555.1 Candidatus Zixiibacteriota bacterium | reverse complement strand
CGTCACCATTATCTATATAACTCGCCGCTCCGGGGAGAGTCGCCGACGCCATTGTCATAATCGGGGTATTGCCATCGGCATCACTCGCCGAGGTAGTAAAGGTCAACTGCACACCCTCATCGGTGGCTTTGTCACCGATAGAAGCCAGGACCGGGTACTGGTTGACATTGCCGACCGTAATCGTGATCTGCTCGGAATCCACCGCCGTGGCAAAGACACTGTCGGTGGCATAGAATGTCACTAAATAGCTGCCCGAATCACCAAATGTCGGCGTCCAGTCAAAACTGCCCGTACCATCACCATTATCTACATAACTCGCCGCACCGGGGAGCGTCACAGACGCCATCGTCATTACCGGCGTGTTACCGTCGGGATCGCTGGCCGAGGTCGTGAAGGCCAGCTGCACACCCTCATCGGTGGCTTTGTCACCGATAGAAGCCAGGACCGGGTACTGGTTGACATTGTTAACCGTAATCGTGATCTGCTCGGAATCCACCGCCGTGGCAAAGACACTGTCGGTAGCATAGAATGTCACTAAATAGCTGCCCGAATCGCCGAAGGTCGGCGTCCAGTCAAAACTGCCCGTACCGTCACCGTTATCTACATAACTCGCCGCCCCAGGGAGAGTCGCCGAGAACATCGTCATTACGGGCGTGTTACCGTCGGGATCGGAGGCCGAAGTCGTGAAGGCCAGCTGCACACCCTCGTCGGTCGCCTTATCGCCGATAGAAGCCAGGACCGGGTACTGGTTGACATTGTTAACCGTAATCGTGATCTGCTCGGAGTCCACCGCCGAGGCAAACACACTGTCGGTGGCATAGAACGTCACTAAATAGCTGCCCGAATCGCCGAAGGTCGGCGTCCAGTCAAAACTGCCCGTGCCGTCACCATTATCTATATAACTCGCCGCACCGGGGAGCGTCGCTGAGAACATCGTCATCACCGGTGTGTTACCGTCGGGATCACTGGCGGAAGTCGCAAACGTCAGCTGCACACCTTCGTCGGTGGCTCTGTCACCGATAGAGGCCAGGACCGGGAGTCGATTGACGTTGTTGACTACTATAGTGACGAGCTCAGAATCCACGTCGGATGTGATGGCATCAGCAGCGTAGAACATCACGGTGTAACTGCCGGAATCGGCGTAGGTGGGCGTCCAATCAAAAGTGCCGGTACCATCAAGGTTATTGGTGAAATCGGCTCCGGTGGGAAGTGTCGACGTGCTGAGCACCGGTATTGTGGAGTCGGCGTCGGTGGCCAAGATATTGAAATTGAGATTAACGTTTTCGTCTGTTGACTTCGAGCCAATCGGATCAAGGACCGGGGATGCGCTCTGAGCGCCGACCGAAACCGCCATTGCAGTCAAGGCCAAGAGGCCTATTATCAATCTCCTCATAATCATACCATCTACCCTGTAAGCGTTACTTCAGGAACATCATCTTCTTGGTTTCTTTGTCGGAATCCACCTGGAGTTTGTACAGGTAGACGCCGGTGGCGACGCGCTGGCCGTCGCCGTTCGTGGCGTCCCAGACCACGCGGTGACTTCCTGAAGGTAACTTTTCATCAAGGAGGGTTGTAACCCTCTGCCCCAGAATATTATAGATGTCCAGTCTGACATCGGCGGCGGCGCTTAGCGAAAACTCGACCGTTGTGGTCGGGTTAAATGGATTGGGATAGTTCTGGTAAAGAACAAAGGTCGAAGGCAGAGGGGCATCGACGCCATCCACCTGAACCGCCTGTGCCGAAGATGTTGACAAAAGAGCTTTGCTCAGCCTTATCTGCGACTTGTCTCCGGCCACTATATTGGATTTCGCGTTTATTGGTATCTGCACCAGGTCGGCCAGGCCGATGCTGATAAGATCCTTGGCGTTGTAATACAACAGAACCTTCATCTTCCCGGTGCCGTTATCCCTGTATGTCAGGGTCAGCTTGTCGACATCAGCCGTCGGCAGCGGATCGTCCATCACGACCGCCTTGGGATCATAGGCAATTTCCAGCTCCACGCCGGCGATTTCAACCGGCAGCTCGGAACGAACGACCATAAGATCGGAACCTCCGGCCGACACATCATCATAGTCCAGCGACACCTTGGCAATTTCGCCCTCCAGAGTCTGGGCGGGGGATGGTGAAAACGGAGTGGCGAAAACGACGTAATTAATGATTGCGACAAGGTCAAAAACATCGACAACACTGTTGATAACCACGTCGGCCACGTCGAACTGCCGGCCGGAAAGGCCGAAATTCCCGATGATATATGCCACGACATTGACCATATCGCCCACGTTGACCATTTTGTCGAGGTTTACATCGCCGTAGCGGTCAACCTGGATCACACCCGAATCGGTCAGCAGCGGCAGGGACGGATAATCCGGGTCGGGATTGACCGATTCCCATCCGTTGTCGATATACACCGGATAGTCACCTGCCGTCGCGCTGGGGTCGATCGACATGACCGTATAGAGCACGGCGGTGGTAGTGTCGTCGGTAATGATCGGCTCGTTGGCCAGACCGAAAGCGACCACCCGGATCTGTCCGGGGGTGGCGCCGATGTTGTCGTAGACGACATAATCGGGCGTGCGGGTCGTCACGAGGATGGAATCGACGTCGAACAGCAGATAATTGTAGGAAAAGTCGTACTGAATGCCGAAAACCGTCTGGGCCGTCACCAGGTTAATGGGCATGAATATCGACGTTTTGCCCGGAATGCCGCCGACCGGCGCCTGTCCCGGCGCCGAGGTGGTAAACAGACGATCCTGCTCTATTTCTGTTACTACTATAGAGACGGATCTGGGACTGGCACTGCCGCCGCGATTGTCGGTGGCGCCGAAAATGGCCGAGTAGGTCCCTATCTGCGTGATATCCGGTGTGAAGCTGAAACCGCTGCTGACCGTACCCGCACCGATAACCTGGGTGAAGGTGGCGTTATTGGGCAGCGATGTCGCGCTGAGAGTTATGACGTCGTTGTCTATGTCGGTCGCCGTGACCGTAAATGAGACTGTTTCCCCTTGCTCTATTTCATAGACGCTCTGGTTGGGCGTCAGACTTATGACCGGGTTGTTGTTATCCGGGGTGGTCCCGACTGTGACCGTCACGGACCTGCTGGCCTGTTTGTCCAAATTCACGGCTGTCAGCGTATAAGTGGTCGTGACGGTCGGGAACACATCCGCCTGCCCGGATATCGCCACGGTTCCAACACCGGTGATGCTCACCGACGTGGCGCTGTCAACATCCCAGAATAGTGTCGATTTGCCTCCCGCGACAACGTTCGTGGGACTGGCGTAGAAGGTGTTGATAACCGGTTGCGGCGTCGGTTTGTAGGCCGTATCGGCCTCGAAGTAAGTGGAGATCAGGGTCGGGTAGGAGGTTACCGTGCCATCATTGAAGGCAAGAGCCAGTTCCGTCCGCCGACAGTCGAGGTAGACCGGGAATCCCGTGGCCGTGTCGATGTAGAATTCGTTTACTTCGTGGAATCCGAACTCGGCCTGGGCCTTATGCGGCATGGTGGAGTCAACCTCGAAAGCCAGCCGAAAGATAATGCCCTCCCCGGGCGCTGTCGCTTTCGGCACGGAGTCGGCCGGGATACCCAGGTTGTAGGCGGCCAGAATAGCCCCCTCGTCAAACGGGTTCAGGGATAACTGGGCCGAAAAATCTGTGGTCGTATCGTATAGTTTATCGCCGGTGTAAGGATCGGTCTTGGAAGAATCGATATTCAGAAAGCGGCCTTCCAGTTTGTTGACAATCAAGCCGTTAACACCCGGGGCGGTCTGGATGCATGGAGTGAGGTATGTGTCGTCCCACGTGATGAGCATCTTGAAACCGGTGACGGCAGAGTCACTGGCCATGTAAAACGGCGCCCACACGGTATCGCCGGGGACGCCACGGAAGAGGTTCTGCCGCACGGTGTCAACAGACGACTCGTCAATGGACCCACATACCAGGTAGCTGGAGCCCTGGGCCAGCGACAGGCCTGTCAACGCTAAGAGTATTACCAGAATGATAAGGGGAATCTTCAACAATCTCATTACTTCCTCCAAAGTACTTATTTCCAACTCGCGTCTGCCGGCTCTCACTTAAGGAGCACCATCTTGCGGCTCGCAGAGCCCACCGCCGTATCCAGACGGTAATAATAAACACCGGAGGCAACGGCCCGGCCGCTGCCATCGGTCCCGTCCCAGACGGCGCTGTGGGGACCGGCAGTCAAATCATCGTTGATAAGTATCTTGACCTCACGGCCCAGAACATTGAACACTGTCAGGGCGACATGAGTGTTTTCCGGCAAACTGAAATCAACCCGTGTTTCAGGGTTGAAAGGATTCGGGTAATTCTGCTCGAGCGTGAAACGGGCCGGCACGGAAACCTCCTTGTGGGCCCGCTTCGATAGATCCACCGGCCGACCGTCGGCGCTGGCCATACTGACCGATATCGCCTCCCAGTCGCCAAGACCCGCAACCATCAAAAAGTCGCGCTGCCCCTCGGACATCCGGTATCCTTCCAGGCTGTAGACAAGTATCCGCAGTTCCCCGCCGTCCTGGCGGGACGCGACCGTCATGTTCTCATCAAAGCTTTTCACATCGGCGGCAATAGCGCCGCCGGTCGTAATGGTCATAAAGACCGCCCCGACATCAAACGCCGCGTCGTACGCGAAGACAACGCCTTCCTCTTCAACGCGCCAGGTCCACTCGGCACTGAGATCGGGTGTATTCTGCGGCTTAAAACCGCCGTGATAACCATCCACTATGATGTTGATCAGGGCTACCAGGTCGGCGATAGTGGCTGCCAGGCCGTCGCGGTTTATGTCGGAATTGGCCATCTGCAGCGGGTTCATGGGATACACCGCCGGGTTCATGATGAAATTGGAGAAATAGATGGCGTCACTGATTTCGAAGGCCAGGCCGTTCAGATTGATATCGCCTATCTCGACCTTGCCAAACTCAAGAATGTCGACGTGCCCGTCGAAATAATCGATGGCTGTCTGCTCTATCTTGATGCCCTGGGCGTCTGTCAGGGTATTGTCATCCTGCAACATATCGTCCAGGAAGATGAACCTGACCGGGACCGACATTCCGGAATAGCTGATATTTGACGAGATACGGAATTTCCAGAGGCATATCGGGCCGACACCGGCGTCAAGAGGCGGCGTGATACCGCCCACAAACTCGTCGGCTACGCCGATTATTCTTATATCGCCGGGATTTCCGTCAGCTATGTAATTGAAGGTAAAATACTCGAAATCGGACGCCCTTGTACCGTCAACCGTCATCCCGCTCGGGACCAGAATGGTGGCGTCATACCTTACCAGGAGATTGAACGATGACACGGACTCTTTGTTGTCAAGAGTCACTCCAAAGGGCACCCGGTCGCCCGGGTAGCCGCTGGCCGCATCCAGGCTCAGGGCGAACATCGACACCGCCAGGATGGTCACCGAGACCACGCCGGTGTCGGCGGCGCCCTGGGGGTCCGAGGCGATGAAAACGATCTGGGCTGACCCGCTGTCGCCAAGCTGCGTCGTCCAGGTCACTTCCCCCGGGTTGCCGCCGTCAAAAGCAGCGCCCAATGGCAATCCCTCGACGACCCAGCTCAATGGCTCGAAGTCGGCATCAGTGGCCGCCACCGGCAAACTCAGAGTCGTTCCGGCCTCAAAAGCCGCTGTCTGCGGCACCGTCACAACCGGTCGGCGGTTTCTGTTGATGACATTTATCGTCACATCCCTTTCCATGGCCACCTGGCCGTCGCTGACCCAGAAGGTCACCACCAGCGGTGAGGCATCGGCGGAGTTAGGACCTGTAAAGCCGGGCGTCCAGGAGAAACTGCCGGTGCCGTCGCCGTTGTCCGCAAAGGAAGCGCCGACCGGTCGACCGCTGCAGACGATGTGTAACTCGTCTCCGTCAGGATCAGACGCGCCGATATCCATCACCAGCCGCTCGCCCTCGAGAACGTACTGGGGCGGCAGTGTAGCAATGGCCGGTGGCTGATTGACATCGGCAGTGGCCATATTCTGCTCCAGCTTGTTCTGAGCCGAAGCGAGGCCGGTTGCGCAAAAAAACAACAGCACCAGGGTTAACTCCTTATAGCGCCAATTACTCACCAAATTTAGTCCTCACTCCCGAGACCTTGTCACAGCCTATCTGAGCAATTCCCAGACCAGACACCAAATTTACTTGGCGAGTCACCTGAGCCCGGCAGGTCTCAGCGACTCAGCTCAGCCAATTTTTCTTTCAACGTTTAAGTCCGTTTAAGGGCAAGTACCGTAATCCCTTACAAGGATTCAAAGTCCGTTCTCAAATCCTTTAACACTCAGACGATTCGGTCCCCCCTGCAGTAAACACGAGAAGAAATGGTGAGGATTAAATTGCCTTCCTTCAGGACCTTACTTATTTTGTGCAAACATGCAGCGTCTTGCAAAAGTAGCCCGTCTACCCCGGTATACAGCCGATTCATCTGCAAAAAAATGACCATTGAAATCAATACCAAAGCGGTCCCGCTAAATCTCATGGTCATCCAATACGTCTCCATTTTCGACTGTGTCTTTCAGACGATCCTTATCAAATTCTATCTTGCCTTCCTCCTCTTCATTCTTTTTCACCCCGGAAAGGAATTTAACCTTTCCGGGGCGAAAGTCAAGTGTGTTCTGCTTACTTCAGAAGAACCATCTTCTTGGTAGCAGTGAAGTTACCGGCATCCAGCTTATAGAAGTAGATTCCGGAAGCCTCGTTGACAGCATTCCATGTGATGCTGTGCGAACCAGCATCAGCATGCCCGCTGAAGCTCGCAACTTCCTGACCGGTTACGTTGTAAATGGTCAGGGTGTAGTCGCTCGCCACCGGCAGAGCCATCTCAATGACAGTAGCCGGGTTGAACGGGTTCGGATAGTTCTGGGACAGACCGAAGTCACTCGGCAGCGTCTCTTTGGCGACTACCGGGGCACCTTCGTACGTAGCCATCTCAAGACTGGTAACATTACCGTTAACAGTGATGAATGCGCCACTGAAGGTCTCATTGGCTTCGGTGCTCCAGACCAGTATCCGGGTGTTCAGACCATCGGAGCTGTACTTCATCTCCATATTAGTGGCATGGAGAGTCGGTACGACGTCGCCCGCGACCGTAATCGCCGCAGCACCCATCTCGCCTTCTACATTAATGGTACCGTTAGCGGATACCGAGTAGGAGGTCAGAACCGGGTTCAGCTTCGGATACGGCAGAGCGTCGCCGACAACAACACGAATCAGGTATACCAGGTCAGCAACCGAAAGAGCGATTCCGTCGGCGTTGACATCGGAAGCAGCAATCTGACCCTGCAGGTTCTTGGTGAAGACACCAATGCCATACACAAAGTAGTTGCTGAACAGAACCGCGTCAGCGATTTCGTACGGAATCTCGTTCAGGTTGATGTCACCGCGAACGTCGATCGAGTCGGCGCAGGCGATTTGGATACCGCCGTTGACGAAGTCGATCTCGCGGAACGGCACCTTGTCCCTGTCACCGACGAAGCAATCCTCGTCCTGGGCACCCAGGTAGGTCGGATAGCCGACATCAACTTTATGGATGTCGACATCCGGGAACGCCCCGTCAAAGACACCCGCCGAGATGTACAGCTTGTTACCGTCGTCGCTCGACAGCGAGTTGTCGTCGCACTTGGTCCAGAAGAACCGGACCGGGATGCACTGACACTCGAACGTACGATCGTTCGAGACCAGGAAGTCGAGCGTGAACATCGTGGCCGGCAACGGATCCGGAGTAAAGCAATCCGGATGGTTGTCGCCGTTGTTCGTCTCGGCAATACCGACTACTCTGAGCAGACCGCTCGGGCAGGCGTTACCGCAGTTGCCATCCGGGCCGTAACGGTACGTGAAATACTCCCAACCGCAGCCGGGCACGTAGAAGTCCGGACCTTCGATGGCCTTCTGGAAGCTCAACACCGAAGCGTCATAAGCGATCAGAATGTTGAAACCACCGATTGGGTACGCCGACTTGACCATGTCAACAGGGAGATAGTAGTGCATTCCCTGATAGGCCACATCGTCGCCGTCGCAGAACGGCATCGCGATCTTGATCGGAGCGCCAATGACGATGTCGAAGAAGACATGACAGGTGTTGCTGAGGTTACCATCGGTAATCTCAACTGTGAAGTCATAGTAATTCCCGCCATCTGTGGCGTCAGTCAGGAACGTGATCGTCCAGAAACCGCCACCGATATCGTCGATACTGTAACCACCAACCGGCGTCGGCGTCACGTTAGTGATGGACATCGTGAACGGATCGCAGTCGACCTTGTTACCCTTGAGGGTAGCAGTAGCCGTTTCGCCGCCGCTCTTCACGACAGTCTGACCGCAGCCACTGGCAAAGGTCGGAGCCTGGTTCGTGAAGCTCAGCGACAGATTGCAGGTACCACCGGGCTGACCATCGTCGGCATAGACCCCGATGCTCAGGCTGGCGCTCACATCGCCGAGAGTCGGCTGATATGACCACTCACCTGTGTTGGCGTCAATGATTCCAGGGCCGGAGGCCATGTGGAAAGTGAAAGGATCACTTTCCGGATCGGAAGCATTGAAGTCATAGGTCGCCAGCAGACAGTGATCGAAGCTGGGCAGAGGACTGCAATTAGTGATCTCCGGAGGGAGGTTTGGGACCTTGAAAATGGTGAAGCAGTACGGACCGCCCCAGGCCGGGAAGATGTCACCCGTACCCGGATTAATCGGGTCGAGTGTATCTGACGACCACAGCCATTCGTTGGTCGGCGGGTAGAAGGATGAGTCAAGACACAGGGTCTCGTTGGAATCGGCCACATCTACAAAGAACGAAATCTTGTAGACGACCTCGGAGAACCCATCCGGAACACCGCCGCCATACTTCTGGCTGCCGGCGAAACCGATAGTATCAGCTCCGATACCATCGACGCCATAGGGGTTCTGGTCCAGGCTGTTGTCGAACAGGTACTGCCAGCCGGGATAGACGACATAGAGAGTCGGCGGAATCGTGGTGAGATCCAGCCACGGAACCCACGTAAAACCGCCCGCGCCGCCATCCGTCTTATACCACTGGGCATCAGCCGAGTAGACCCTGAATCCATTGGAAGCGCCGCGGATATTGGCACCGCAGTCGTTCGTCCAGCGAATCCAGAAAGAGATCTGGTAACCGGCTTTGATGGTATCACCGACCGTAACCGGACCGGCATAACTGAAGTTGTTGTCAACGTGATCGAGGCTCATTGAACCGAGACCACCATAAGCAAGCCCAAATGAAAGAACGATTGCTGCAAATGCAACGATAAATGAAGTGCGTCTCATTTTCGTCTCCTATTTAGATCGTTATCAACTGCATTGCATAACAGCCTATATTATTCTTATTTTTTTCCCCCTCAACTCTCGCTCGATATTCTCCTCAGGTGAGAGCCAACAAACCCAAGAAAAACCTGAGCCGAGATAGGAAGAATAATTAAACTGTTCTTTCAACTGAGCGCGTGCCATAAATACCTCTTTTAGGAATCCTCCTTTCCTCTCATTGCTAAAGGGTTAACAGTTAGTGCCACCTTGCAAGAAAGTGGCGGCTAGTTGTCCTCCTTATATTTTTCAACTCCGGGGTGCGGTCGTTCTCCGTCATGCCTCGGGGCCGGCTGAACGGCCCTTCACGCAGAGGGACCGAGGCCTGCCCGTACTGGACGGTTTCAACCGGTATCACCCATGTTTAACATCTGTTAGGCGTACGTTCAGTATCCGTTCTAATGTGTTTCGGTTTCCCAAAAACACTTGTTACATCCATACTCTCTCGCGGCCTCTATGGGCAGGCCGGTGGCGGCGGTCCGGAAGGAATGCCGAAAAGGTAGTTAATCAGGTAAGTAACATCGGAAATATTGGTTTTCTCTTCGGGGTCCCCGTTGGCATTCCCCTCCTCCGGACATTCCGGAGGCGGTCCGCTCGGTATACCAAACAGGTAAGTAGTTAAAAAAGTAACGTCAGATATATTAACCTTGTCGTCCCCATCGTTGTTCGCGTTGCCTCTGGTGCCCGTGCAGCATCCCGAGGGATTGAGCACGGTCAGAGCACCATCGATGGGAATAACTTCGCTGGTGTCCAGGTAGGCCTGGTTAATCGTGTCGACATCGCACCAGTCCCACGGCGGCACCGACTTGCGCTCCCAGTTCAGGCACGAATCTCCGGCCCACTGGGTACAGAGATAGCAGTTACTGTCGACCACCTCCCTGGTATACATACCTATCGCGGATCCGTCCTCACCCGATATAATCAGATCATCGAAAAAGCCGTGCTCGATGGTGATGATCACCGTTCGGTCTTCGACGGTATCCGCAATGTCGAAAACGTCCCCCAGAACCTTGAACAGGACGCCGCCCTGCTGGGGTGATACGCCCGGGGTATATGGCGCCCCGAACCAGTCGGCCGCGCCGGTTATCCGCATGTCCAGTCCATCACCCGACTCCGACTGCACGCGCATATACTCCCACCCGGAGCAGAGTGTCCCGGCCGTATCAATGTTCCCCTTGACCACATCGATTATCTCACTGGAGGAGGAATCATAGGCCTTGGTGCTGTCCACTTCGATCCAGTTCAGGCAGGAATCGCCCTGCCACTCCAGGCACTGGAAATACCGGTTGAAAATCTCCTGGACGGTATCCACCTTGAATTCCATGATGTCCGGGGTACCCAGTCTCAGG
>JAOUEU010000370.1 GCA_029858555.1 Candidatus Zixiibacteriota bacterium | reverse complement strand
AAATGAGATAGAATCGCAGCGTTAGGACAGACCATATATGAAGTACTTAATTACAGGCGGGGCCGGTTTTATCGGATCCAACATCGCCCGCAATCTGGTCAGGGATGGCCGGGAAGTCCGCATACTCGATAATTTCTCCTCCGGAAGACACGAAAACGTCGCTGATCTGGCCGACAAAGTTGAGTTGATTGAAGGTGACATAAGGGATTACTGGACCGTGATAAAGGCCGTCAAAGGCGTCGACTACGTTCTTCACCAGGCAGCCCTGCCTTCGGTGCCGCGCTCGGTGGAAAACCCGTTGACATCCAACTCGGTCAATATCGATGGCACGCTGAACATGCTCGAAGCGTCAAAAAACGCCGGCGTGAAGAAATTCGTCCTGGCCTCATCTTCGTCGGTATACGGCGAATCCGAGGAATTGCCCAAACACGAGGGCATGACACCTTCTCCCCTTTCGCCCTACGCTATCAGTAAGCTCACCGGTGAGTACTACTGCCGGGTTTACTGGCAGCTGTATGGGTTTCCAACGGTAAGCTTGAGGTATTTCAATATATTCGGTCCTCACCAGGACCCGGCGAGCCAGTATGCCGCTGTCGTACCCAGGTTTATTACCAGCCTGCTGGAAGGGAAGCAGCCGGTGGTTTTCGGCGATGGTGCTCAGTCGCGCGACTTCACCTACATCGACAATTGTGTCGCCGCCAATATCCTGGCCGCTACCAGTGACAAGATCGTCGGTGACGTCTTTAATGTCGCCTGCGCCGGGCAATATACACTGAACGAACTGCTGGATATCTTAAGAGAAATTATCGGGGTCGACATACCGGCAAAGTATGACCCGGAGCGTCCGGGCGATATCAAGCATTCCTACGCAGACGTCAAGAAACTGATGAAATTCGGCTACAATCCAAAGGTTAGTTTCAAGGAAGGTCTGAAGCGAACGGTCGAGTTCTTCAAGGCCGGCAGATGACGGCGCGGCAGCGCGCTGCCACAAGAACAGATTTATGTCCCGGGCCGCCCGCGCGCGGCCTCTTTTTATTTTATTGCCCCATCAGATGCTGAACCGCCAGCCACAGTAAAAGTCCACGCCGGCACCGTCATCCGGGGGACAACAAATGCATTCTGTTTTAATCCGCGGGTCGATGGTTTCGGCGAACTTGCTGTATTCCACAACGCCCACCGACTTGCACGGGAACAGGGCCATATTCTTTCTCTGCCGGGCGCTCTGGACACGGCAGTCAACCATATAGAACTCAAACGAATCTGAGGTTTCGTTGCGAATTTCCTGTTTATTTATAACTGCATAGAGGCGGAAGCTCAGCGCTCTCTTTAGACCTTCCAGGCCGCTGTCTTCTTTGATCCCGTGCCGGGCCATAATCCGTTTGGCCTCGATGACGGTGAATTGCTCCCAGGCCTCAGTGTCCAGTTCAATAGCCTTCGCCAGCCCGTAATGCTTCTCTACCGCCTGAAACCACAGTCCGTCATGGGCCAGCCAGTTCCTGGCAAAGTCGGTCAGCATTCCCAGGATCTGGTCACGATTCAGATCATCGATGGCATTCATAGTCTTCCCTCACGTTCTCCTTCGTCTCGCTGAAGTTTCATGAAAGACATTAAAGCCGATTCGAAGGTTGTTTACAAGCTTCATTTTGCGTGCTATGTTAGACACGAATGCGATACGCTGGCGCCGGCAGATTGCTGTCGCCTGTCCGGCCCGGTGAAGTAAGGAAGGGACGGGGATGTTCGTTTGCAGAAATATGCGTAACGAGGAGCCATCTGCGTAAACACTTGTAGAAAGTCTTTCGTTATTGCTGTAAGATGGTATATATTAACAGGATATTGGGTCTCGAATTCCGTGCCTGCGGGCACCGTGTTCGCTGTAACAGCCAACAGAAGGTAAGTGGAGAGCATCGATGAAATTAGGAACCATCGCCATAGCCGCCAGCCTGGCGTGTTTTGTCGCGCCGTCAGCCGCTCAAGCGGGCGAACTGTCGGTCAGCTTGACATCACGCATTTCATCCCGTGCGACCGACGAGATGATCACGGTCTGGATTGAGCTTCCCAAACTCGAAGACGCCAAACAGTTTAAAGCTTCAATAGCCGCTTCGGCGCCGACGCGTGCGGAGCGACACGCTATCGCCGCCCGCCGGCTCAAACAGAATCACGCCTCCGCTCAGAAGAATTTGCTGAACGAGCTGCACGAAATGCAGCAAAGGAATCTCGTCGCCAACATCAAGCCGCACTGGCTCGTGAATATCGTTGAGGCGGATATCCGTATCTCCGAATTGTCACATCTGGCTGGTCGTTCCGATGTCGAGAAGATCCACGCCGTGCCCCGAATCCTTTCCCTGGAACCAGACACAGGCAAGGATTACCCGGCGCCGACCGATCCCGCGCTCGGGATCGAGCCAAACCTGAGTTACATCAACGCTGACTCAGCCTGGAAATACGGTTACCAGGGAGACGGCCGAGTGGTGTGCTCTTTTGATACCGGCGTCAAAGGCGACCACCCTGCGCTCGCGGCGAACTGGAAGGGACTTGATGGCGACTCGGCGGCGGCCTGGTTT
>JAOUEU010000369.1 GCA_029858555.1 Candidatus Zixiibacteriota bacterium | reverse complement strand
ACTTTCTGCTACCTGGTAGTGCTGCCGATTTCGCTGGCTTTCCTGATCGGTTTTGCCGCCGACATCCTCAGCCCGATTATCACGGTCGGGAGTTACATCACGTTTGCGGGGATGCTTCTGATGGCCTTCGGTTTTGCCTTCCAGTTGCCGGTGTTGTGCTATTTTCTGGGCAAGATGGGGCTTATATCGTCGAAGTTTCTGGCCAGGGGCCGACGCTACGCGGTTGTTATCATGCTGGTGGTCAGCGCTATCATCACGCCCCCGGATGTCTTTACCCAGGTTCTGCTGGCCGTACCACTCTATGTTTTGTATGAGATTTCGATTATCGTGGTCAGGCTGGTGGAGAGGGAAAAGGACGCCGTCGAACCCGATGAAAGCCAGGAACTAAGCGGGTAATCGCGCCGTGGGGCCGGCTCGGACTTGGCCTTGACAGAATCCAACGATCGGGATATATTTCAGCGTACATAAGTAACTGGTAGTACCAGCGGGCGTAATTCAGCGGTAGAATGCAAGCTTCCCAAGCTTGACGTCGTGGGTTCGACCCCCATCGCCCGCTTTTTTTATGGGATGTGATAGTTGTGCGCATAGTGGATGTCGACCCGGCCTCGCCGTTGTTCGGATACGTGCGCCCCGGCTATCGGGTGGTGGCGGTCAACGGTTCGGAAATACTCGATGCCATCGATTTCCGCTTCAAGACCGCCGACCGACAAGTCAATGTGCGCTTTGCCGACCCCCGGGGCCACGAATTTGAGTTTCGTTTCGACGATCCCTGCCTGAGTGATCTGGGCCTCACGCTCGACGACTGCCAGGTCAAGACCTGCGGCAACAAATGTATCTTCTGCTTCGTGCACCAGCAGCCCAAAGGGATGCGCCGCGCCCTGTATGTCAAAGACGAGGATTACCGGCTGTCGTTCTTGCACGGCAACTTCGTGACGCTTTCGAATACCACCGAAGAAGATATCAAGAGGATCATCGGGCAACGCCTGTCGCCACTGTATGTCTCGGTCCACGCCACCGATGACAAGCTTCGCCGATGCATCTTTCGCAACGAAAAACTGCCGCCAATCCTCCCGCGCCTGAAACAGCTAACCAGGCGCGGCATCACCATTCACACGCAGGTAGTGGTCTGTCCGGGTGTCAATGACGGCGAGCATCTGGAGAAAACGGTTGACGACCTGGCCGCACTCGCTCCGGGAGTGGCGAGCCTGGCCGTGGTGCCGGTCGGTCTGACGAAATACCGTGACCGGCTTCCGAAACTGCGCACTCATAGTCCTGATGAGGCCGGCAGCCTCATAGAGTACGTGACGGCCCGGCAGAGGGAATTCCTCAAAAACCTGCACACACGCTTTGTCTGGGCCGCCGACGAGTTTTATGTGCTGGCGGCACGAGAGTTTCCCCGGATATCCGAGTACGAAGAGATGCCCCAGTTTGAAAACGGCATTGGCATGGTCCGCCATTTCATCACGATGTTCAACCGCCGCCGGCGCACGCTGAAAGGCCGGTATTCGAAACGGCGGGCGCTGTTCCTTACCGGCACGTCGGCGCACCCGTTTCTGAGCCGGCGGGTGTTTCCATTTATCATTGAGGAACTGGGTCTCAAGGCCAGCCTGCGGCAGGTCTCGAACCGCTTCTGGGGGGACACCGTCACGGTATCGGGGTTGTTGACGGGTCACGACCTTTTGCGGTCAGCTCAGCAAAAGTCCGCTGCGTACGATGTAGTGGTGCTGCCCCCGAATTGCCTCAACGCCGACGATCTTTTCCTTGACGATTTATCGCTGTCGCAATTCGAGGCCGCTCTCGGCAAGCCCGTGGCGGTGGGTCGGTACAACCTGGCCGAGACCATCCGAGAGGTCTTTATATGAGCCTGCCCACAGTTGCCATCGTCGGCCGACCGAATGTCGGCAAGTCATCGCTGTTTAACCGGATTCTGCGCAAGCAGGTGGCGGTGGTGGACGAACAGTCGGGAGTGACGCGAGACCGCAACTACGCCGCCGCGGAATGGAACGGCGTCGATTTCTACCTGATTGACACCGGCGGCATGGTTCCGGAAACTGATGACATGATGGAGAAGATGATATTTGAGCAGGCCGATTTCGCGGTCGGCGAGGCTGACCTGGTCCTGTTTGTAGTCGACACCCAGGTTGGAGCCGACAATATCGATTTCGAGATTGCCCGGCGCCTGCACCGCTCGCGCAAGAAATGCCTGCTGATTGCCAACAAGGCGGACAACGATGAACTGGAAAACGAAACCTACGAATTCCTGAAATTTGGTCTTGGTGATCCGCTGCCGGTGTCAGCCACAGCCGGCAGGGGTGTCGGCGAGTTCCTGGATGCAATCGTGGCGAACCTGCCCGAACAAACAGAAGAAGCGGCGGGGGCCAAGGAAGTGGTCCGGGTGGCCGTGGTGGGGCGGCCGAACGTCGGCAAGTCGTCGTTCATAAATGAGTTGATCGGCCGGGAAAGGCTCATTGTAACGCCCCTGGCTGGAACCACCCGGGATGCTGTCGACACACCCTTCGAGTTAGACGGGCAGAAATACGTCCTCGTGGACACGGCGGGCCTGCGAC
>JAOUEU010000368.1 GCA_029858555.1 Candidatus Zixiibacteriota bacterium | reverse complement strand
TCTCGCGATATCGTAACCTCCATTTATCCAATGACCAAAAAAGTCCCCAGGGGTAACGTAGTGCTTATCGGCCAATCCGGTCTGCTGGCGGCTGGGATGACCTCGGATATGGTCGAAAATGAAAGTCTGAATATCAACAAGGTGTGTTCCATTGGAAACAAATGCGATGTGAATGAAAATGACCTGCTGGAATACTTCGATGATGATGATAGCGTCGAAGTAATCTCAATGTACCTGGAGACTATTACCGATGGAAGAAACCTGACCAGGATCGCCAAGAAAGTGGCAGCCAAAAAACCTGTTATTTTTCTCAGCGGGGGCCGCACAGAAGCTGGAGCCAGAGCAGCCATGAGCCATACCGGCAGTATTGCCAGCAACGCCAGGATTGTGGAAGCGGCAATCAGACAGACGGGTATGATCATGGCTGATGATTTTGCCGAATTGAAAGACTTCGCCAAGGTTTTCTCCACGCAGCCACTGCCCAAAGGGAATCGCATCGCAGTGATTACCCTGGCCGGAAGCGTCGGCGTTGTCGTTTCTGACCTGTCTACAAGCTTCGGCCTGGTGCTCCCCAAGTTGACTCAGGAAACGACTGAGAAATTGAAGGACATGTTTGAGACGCCCGTAGCGAACCCGGTCGACCTGTATTTCTCCGTGACCAAAATCGGTTTCACAAAAACCCTGGAAACCACTTTCCCCGATGCATTCAGAGATCCAAACATAGACGCCGCGGTAATCATCCTGGCCGGTTTCGAATATACCGAGGAAGCCGTTCAGAAGAAGATCATTCAGAAAATCGTCCGGGACGTTGGGAAACCGGTGGTCATCTGCATAATTGTGGGATACAATAAATATAGGAACGTTATAATGGATGAAATGGGAAAAGACCTGCCGGTGTTCCCTTCTTTGATCTCCGGGGTAAAAGCCCTGAGCAAACTGTGCGAGTATAGCATGCGAAAACGCAAGCAATCTGCCTGAGGAGGAGTGTATGGCTTACCAGAATATTATTTTCGAAAAAGAAGACAACATCGCCACCATCACCTTCAACCGACCGGATGCGATGAATGCGCTCAACAACCAGACCAGGGCTGAATTTGCCGCGGCCATCGCCGGGGTGGCGGCCGATAACAACATCAAGGTGCTGATTCTCACGGGCACCGGGAAGGCGTTTGTGGCCGGCAGCGATATCAAAGAATTCAGCCAGACCACACCCTATGTGGCCCATAACATCAATCGCCTGGGCGAGATGGTTGAGAAGCTGGAAAAACCTGTTATTGCGGCTGTCAACGGCTTCTGCCTGGGCGGCGGCAATGAGATTGCCATGGCCTGCGATATCATCATCGCCTCGGAGAAGGCCAAGTTCGGTCAGACCGAAGTCAACATCGGCATCATTCCCGGCGGGGGCGCCACCCAGCGGCTGCCACGCCTGATAGGTGTGTGCCGGGCCAAGGAGCTGATCTATACAGGGGATATCATCAGCGCCGAAGACGCTCTTCGCCTCGGTCTGGTGAATCAGGTAGTGCCCGTGGACCAACTTATGCCTGTGGCCAAGGAACTGGCCAAGAGAATCGCCGCCAAGAGCTCCGCGGCCCTCAAACTGGCCAAAACTGCCGTCAACCGCGGCATGCAGACAAATCTGGAAAGCGGTTTGAAATACGAATATGAACTCTACAGCCTTGCTTTGAGCCTCGAAGACAGGGTAGAAGGCGTCAATGCTTTCCTGGAAAAAAGAGCTCCGAAGTTTGTGGGTCGTTAGCATTTTCTATACATATCAACTAGGAGGAAAAAGAGAATGGGAAACATGA
The DNA here is from genome assembly GCA_029858555.1 of Candidatus Zixiibacteriota bacterium. GTDB lineage: Bacteria > Zixibacteria > MSB-5A5 > GN15 > FEB-12 > DAOUUR01. The sequence continues at coordinate 769 of JAOUEU010000368.1, read as the reverse complement.
AAAATATGGTGGCCCGGATACCGAACTTAGTTGACTGGACCACCGGTGAAGTCAGGCTGATGAGCGCAAAATGCAACTCCTGCGGAACTTACTTCTTTCCAAAGGAGCATTATCAACATCGCCCCGGCTGCTCAAGAGAAGGCGTAGAAGATGTCCTGCTTCCCAATAAGGGCAAGCTGGCAAGCTATACTATTCAGTATTATCCCTGTCCCCCGCCGTTTAAGACGGAGAAGAACATTACCCCTTACGGTATCGGTCTGGTTGAGTTTGAAAACGAAAAGATTCAGGTCGCCGGCATTATCACGGATACGGATCTGAAATCTCTTAAACTGGGTATGTACATGGAAACGACCACGCTTACCATGTTTACCAATGAGGAGAAACAGGAAGTAGTGACGTGGGCGTTTCGCGCTGTCAAATAAGCGATATTACAAAAAGCTAGGAGAGGACAATCAAAATGAGAGACGTATATATTATAGGAACCGGGATACACCCCTGGGAGGGTTTTTCTGAGAAAGTATTCGCCGATTTCGCAGCGGTGGCTGTAGGCGGTGCTCTGAAGGACGCAAACATCGAATGGAAGAAAATCCAGGCGATTATGGCCGGGATTTTTATTTACGGCGGTAATGCCGGTCATCTTTCCGGCCAGTATCTGGAAAGCATCTTCGGCGAAACAGGTGTGCCTGTGGTCAACGTCTACAACGCCTGCGCCACCGGCTCTGCCGCTCTTAGAATGGCGTACAACAGTGTCGCTGCCGGCGAGACCGAT
>JAOUEU010000102.1 GCA_029858555.1 Candidatus Zixiibacteriota bacterium | reverse complement strand
CGGCCAGCTCCACCGCTATTTCGCTATACCGTTTGTGAACGAGATAGTCAAAGAAGGTCTCCGAGACGATTGCGTTCTCGGCGGCCTGAGCCAGGGCTTCGGTGAACGCCGTTCCCTGGAGGACCAGCAATTCCATGCTGTCCGACCGGCTCTCGCGGATGCCGATCCACGTCAGAACCAGAACGATCAGGACGATGACGGCAGCCGTCAGGCCCAGAAAGCGGTGATCGAATCCCGCCGGGGAGCTTTTGGATAGTCGCGGCATAAGATGAAACTACCGCATCAATGGAAGGCAGGCAATCAAAAAGTTAGGCCGATCGCCCGGTCGAGTGCCCCTGCGCAACCGGGGGTGCCTCGCCACCACACGCCCTTCTGCCGACCGGCAGTTCCGCCGCAAAGACGGCACCGCCGTCAAAGGCGTAAGTGATACCGCCCTGATGGGCATCCACGATTTTCCGACACGTGATCAGCCCGATGCCATGGCCCTTCTTTTTCGTAGTAAACCTCTTGTGGAACAACCAGTCCACCTTGTCGCGGACCACACCCGGGCCGTTATCCCGCACCTCCAGCCGGACAGTCGCCGGGTCGGCCCCCGAAACCAGCGACGTTGTGACCGCGATTTCCCGCCCATTTCGCCCGGTTTCGCTCAGGGCATCGGAAGCATTGTTCAGAAGGTTGACCAGCAGCTGCTGGATTTCCCCGACATCGACCTCCACCAGCGACAGATTCGTGGCCAGACACGTGGTGACGGTGATTTCATCGAACCGGTTCTGCGGCTTCAGGAAGGCCACCACGTTCTCCACTAACTGGTTGATGTCGACCCAGTCGAAATGAACCTCGCCCATGTTGGCATCCATCAGTCCGTCGGTAAAGCGGACGATTCTGTCAACGGTGGCTTTCATGAGTTCGAGTTTTTGAGTTATTTTCTCATGGTCGCCGCGCTTTATCATCAGGGGCATAAGTTCGATGTTGCCGGAGAGAACCGCCAGAAAGTTGTTTATTTCGTGCGCGATGTCGCCCGCCATCTCCCCCCTGGTGTAATAGCGGTCGATACGTATCATCATCTCCTGATAGCTCTGGCTCTCGCTGATGTCCCTGATTATGTAGAGGTGGGCAATAATCTCGTTATGGTCGCCTCTGACCGGAGACGAGACCAGGTATGCCGGAAAGACACTGCCGTCTTTCCGCTCACAGAGCACCTCGAACCTTTTCGATACCGAGTCCGACCGGTTGTCCTGAAAACCGTTGAGATGATGGTTGGCAAAAAGGACCTCGAGGCTCCGGCCGATTATCTCTTTGCGGTCGTACCCGAAATCCTCTGAGGCCATGCGGTTAAACACCATGATCTTTCCTTCCGGCGATGTTGACACGACACAGACCGGTGAGTTATTGATCAGGGTCGAGAAGAAGCCCTGGGATTCCTGGAGCTGACGATTCGTCGACTGCAACTGTTCGTTATATGCTTTCAGCTGGCTGTGGTTTTCAAAGAGAGCCTTGGACATGTTGTTGAAGGCATCCGCGAGTTTTTTCAACTCGCCATCTCCTTCGGACTCAATCACGTAATAAAGCTCACCCTCGGCGGTTTTTTCGAAACCCTTCAACAGCCGTTCCAGGGGGACTTTGAGTCGATTCGATATCAGGTAGATGGTTAATAGAGAGACGAGCGTGAATCCTAAAAACAACAGCAACAATGCATACTGAAGGTGCGATCGTGATGATATGATGAAGTTGTGTCCCACGGTGGTCACGAAAACGGCCGGGGTCGCGTCGCGGTGGAGGAACCGATAGCCATAGATAAAACCTCTCGAAGAGTAATGCAGCGGGAAAAGATAACTGTCGGTTTTTCTCATGTCCATTTTTTGAAGCCGGCTATGGATAAGATCCAGAGCCTCACCGGCTGACAGATCAGACCCGGCGACCTCTGCCGAATCATGATACTGCCACGCAAGATTCATTGGCTGCCCGGTGTCCTGCACAAAAACACCGGCATAGACCAGATTAGCTTCGCGGGACAACATCTCCAGCAGTGACTCCTGCACCCGGACATCCTCGAGAACCTCTCGGAGATTGCCCGTATGAACATTCAGACTCCGGGTAACCTCTTCAGAGATGAATTGAACGCTGTTTTCTACAGCGTGCAGGTCCGAGTCAAGAACCACGTCTCCGGTAGGATAGAAGATTACCAGAGCGACGGCTGCAAAAACGAACAACATCTGGACGATGATTATGTTGCTAAGCCTAACCAGAAACCCCGGTCTGATATTCTTCATGGCGCGTATTCCCACTGTTATCTTATGGCGACTAGTCTCTATATATCGGAAGATTCGATTAATTTTGAAGGCGGGGGCCGGCGAGCAACCGGAAATAAAAAAAGGGAGTGGTGGAGGGGGGAAGCCCGACTCTAACGTCAGGTGGCTGGAAGTCCAGCGCGCACCACTCCCGTCTTATCTACAATTTCTAACATGGATAAGCTTATCAGCCTATCCGCGTAACGTACCAAAGCAATGTTCGTGCCGGCGGTAATCGGTGAAGTAATTATGATATCTAATTATAAGATAACCGATAAGACCTTGATTGGCAAGCGGTAATCTGAACCTGACGGCCGCAGAATATGTGAAAATACGCAACCGCCTGCAACCGGATGCGGCCACACTTTCTGCGTCACCCTGACAACAACTGGCAGTAGCCAGCCGATCCGACCGTCGCGTTCGGCAATCCCGGCCATCAGGAAACTCCAAGCCGTGACAACTTATTGCGCCAGTTTATCTTCGAGTCCCTCGAGACGTTTCTCCGCGGCGACTGCCGCCGTGGTGCCGTCACCCACCGCGTTTGTCACCTGACGCACCAGTTGCGCCCTCACGTCGCCACATGCGAAAATGCCGGGAATCGATGTCTCCATCTTGCTGTCAGTAAGAACGTATCCGCCCTCATCCCGTTCGATATTTTCACGCACTATGTCGGAGTTGGGGCGAAAACCGATGTAGACAAAAACAGCGCCCACCTCGAGCCTGGAAGTCTTGGCCGTCTTGACGTTCTTCAAGACAAGATGATTTACTCTCTTGCCGTCGCCGTTGATGCTTTCCACGACGCTGTCCCAGATGAATTCGATCTTGGGGTTATCGAAAGCGCGCTTCTGAATTATCTTCTGGGCCCGGAGTTTGTCCCGACGATGTACTATGTAAATCCTGGAGCCGAACCTGGTCAGGAAAGAGCCCTCCTCGACGGCGGCATCGCCGCCGCCGACGACCGCTATGACCTGCTCCTTGAAAAAAGCGCCGTCGCATATGGCACAGTAGGATACGCCTTTGCCGCTGTATTCTTTTTCCCCGGGGACATTCAGATAAACGGGACTGCCGCCCGTCGATAGAATAAGCGCTTTGCCTCGATAAATATTACCGGAGGCGCAGCGGGCAAGGCGGTCATCGCCCTCGCAGTAGACCTCGACTACCTCTTCCATCTCAATTTCGAGGCCGAATTTCTTGGCATGTTCGGCAAACTTCATTCCCAGTTCAGCGCCCTGAATATGCTCAAAACCGAGATAGTCCTCGACATCGCCGGTGATGGCGATTTGCCCGCCCGGCAGATACTTCTCAAGGCACACCGTTTTCCGCGTTGCTCGCGCGGCATAAAGACCGGCACACAGGCCGCCCGGGCCGCCGCCGACGATGACTATGTCGTATCTTTTCTCTTCAGCCATGATTCTACCTCAAGCATCTATTCACCATTGATCTTTTGTCCCCTGATCCGGTTGTCCGACCGAGGCCTCATTGCGGAGGTGTTATGCCTCCACACCTGGATTAACGCCTTCCGCGGCGTCTCGATGACCTGTGTATCAGTTGTCGCCCTTCCCTTCCGGCAATATCGATATCGCCCCATGTAACAATATGGCGGTCTGCATGTTCAGGCATCCGTATCCGGACATGAGAAAACGGCCGTTGGTCGATATTGTCCGCAGCCCTTTCATTTTGAGCACAGGCGCGCTCACCAGTCAATACCCTTCTGCGCCAGCATGCCCTGCTGGTATGGGTGTTTCACTTCCTTCATCTCCGTCACCAGATCGGCCCGGTCAACAAGCCAGTCAGGCGCCCCCCGTCCGGTTACGACCAGGTGCAGCGTCGGCGGACGGGCCTCGAGGAGCGCTGTGACCTCTTCGCGAGTCACCAGACCCAGGTCCAGAGCTACACTCAATTCGTCCAGAATTACCAGCTGGTATTCTCCGGACCTGATTTTCTCGATGGCCCGGGTTATGCCCTGCCGGGCCGCTTCTTGATGCTCGGAAAACTCTTTATCGTCATCGAGAATGCCGACAAAGCCTTCACCGACAATACTCAGTTCCACATTCGGTTCCAGCCTCTTTATGCCCTTGATCTCTCCGTATTTCCAGCTTCCCTTGACAAATTGAATTACGCAGATTTTCCAGTTGTAGCCGACCGCCCGGACACACATGCCCAGTGCGGCAGTCGTTTTCCCCTTGCCGTTGCCGGTGTAAACCACCAGAAGCCCTTGCGATGGCTTGTTTCTGATTTTTTCCACGTTTTACCCTGCTGTTCGGGTGGATATCGCCAGTTCCCTGAAAGTAAGAGAAAAAATGCAAATGTCAATCAAGTATACCGTTGTCTGGTCGGGCCAAAAGTGTTATCATTAATTTGTGAAAAAAGTAACGACTGCAGGTTGACTAACAAGTCTATTTTAGTTATTTTTAGATGATTGCGTTTTGTGACTTGATGGTCAGCTTAACGACAGCTTTGTACATCAAGGGTCGACGAGACCCGGGTTAGATGAAAGAAGGTCAAGATGCAGTTCACAAAGGCTGAAGCGTACGGCATGCTGGGGGTCTTGTATCTCTCCGAGAAGGGTCTGTCCGACGTGACGCCGCTTTCGGAGATTTCCGAGGCCCAGGTAATTCCGGAGAAATTTTTAGCAAAAATTTTTCAGTCGCTGTCAAAGTCTGGAATTGTTCGCTCGCATCGTGGTGTCCGCGGCGGTTTTACTCTATCTAAGAATCCCGCACAGATAACCGTTAAAGATGTCCTCGAGGCTATCCAGGGGCCGTATCACATTATGAAAAGTCTTCCGGACGCGTGTACAGGCCCGGAAGGTGAGTTTTGTGCTCTAAGGGAGTTGCTTATCCTGGCCGAGCATAAGATGGTGGCCGTTTTCGAAGAGCATACACTGGCCGATCTCATTAAGTGGCAGAGAGATGAGGCGGTAACTGTTTAGCTGAAAGACCACCCGCCAGTTTTATGTAAAGGGGCTGGTTTCAAGCTGAAAGGGACGTGCTTCTTTTCAGCCTGAGGCGCTTTATATACTAAGGAGGTTCACACGATGTCGGTCAAATCCGACCGCTGGATTATTGAGATGGCTCGCAGTCACGAGATTATCAAACCATTCTCCGAAAACCAGGTCCGCCAGGGTATCAGTTTTGGCGTCTCGTCGTATGGATATGATATCTCTCTTTCGGATCAGTTTAAGATCCTGAGGGCACATGATCTGGACGAGATCGATCCCAAGGCCGACGGCGACGAGTATTTTGAGGACGTCAAGGCCGACTCGGTTTTGATACCCGCCAATTCCTTCATACTGGCGCGGTCCCGCGAATACTTCAAAATCCCGCGAGATGTGATCACGATCTGTCAGGGTAAATCCACGTATGCCCGGTCGGGAGTGATCGTCAATGTTACACCTTTTGAACCGGAGTGGGAAGGCTATGCCACCATAGCACTGGCCAATACCTCCCCCGTGCCGGTGAGAGTCTACGCCCATGAAGGCATCGCCCAGCTTATATTCCTTGAAGCCACCGAAAAATGTCAGATTTCCTACAAGGATAAGAAAGGCAAGTACCAGGGGCAGAAGACTATTACCCTGTCAAAATCGGACCAGTAAATGAATAAGAACTCTATTGGAGTCAGCTTACAAGTGAATTTAGGAGTCGATAATGTTAGATGAAGCTGTAGCCGACAAAGGTAAGGCAAAAAAACAGGCCGGCAAAAGAACACGTCATACGGTAACCATCGACGGCAATACGGCGGCGTCATATGTTGCCCATGCCACCAATGAAGTTATCGCCATATATCCCATCACCCCCTCCTCCGATATGGGCGAGAAGGCCGATGCCAAGTCGGCGGCGGGCGAAACCAATATCTGGGGTGTAATCCCGGAAGTGATCGAAATGCAATCGGAAGGCGGCGCTTCGGGCGCCGTTCACGGCGCCGTCACGACAGGGGCGCTGACGACCACTTTTACGGCCTCTCAGGGACTCTTGCTGATGATTCCCAACATGTTCAAGATTGCCGGTGAGATGACCCCCACCGTCTTTCACGTGAGCGCCAGGGCCGTGGCCAGTCACGCCCTGTCGATCTTCGGCGACCACTCCGACATCATGGCCTGCCGGTCGACCGGGTTCGGCCTGATCGGTTCGGGCTCGGTGCAGGAAGTGATGGACCTGGCCCTCATCGCCCAGGCGGCCGCCCTCAAATGCCGTGTTCCGTTCGTGCATTTCTTCGACGGTTTTCGCACGTCTCATGAAGTCCAAAAGGTCGAACAGCTGACTTTTGACGATATGCGCGAGATGATCGACGAAAACCTGGTTGCCGCCCATCGGCAACGGGCCCTCTCCCCTGACCGACCAACCATCAAGGGAACGTCACAGAACCCGGACGTCTTTTTCCAGCATCGCGAGACGGTGAACAAGTACTACGATGCCGCACCGCAGATCATCCAGGAGACTATGGACCATTTTAAGGCCGTGGTCGGCCGTGAGTACCGGCTCTTTCAGTACTACGGCCACCCGCAGGCCGAGCACGTGGTGATGATAATGGGCACCGGCGCCGAGGTCGTGCACGAGACCGTCGACGCCCTGGTGGAAAAGGGCGAAAGAGTCGGCCTTATCAAGGTGCGCCTGTTTCGACCCTTCTCGGTCGACGCCCTGGCTCAGGCGCTGCCGGCGACTGTCAGAAAGATTGCCGTTCTCGACCGCACCAAAGAGCCCGGCGCCGTGGGCGAGCCGATGTACACCGACGTTCAGGCCGCTGTCAGCGAAATACTTGTCAAGGGCACGGCCAAATTCAAGGAACACCCGCTGGTCGTTGGCGGCCGCTACGGACTGGGGTCGGCTGAATTCAACCCCCCCATGGCCAAGGCGGTTTTTGATAATCTCAAACTGGATGAGCCGAAAAATCACTTTACCGTCGGCATTACCGACGATGTCACTTTCACCTCACTGGAACCCGACTGGTCGTTCGACATCGAGGGCGACAACTTCCGGGGCCTCTTCTTCGGCCTGGGTGCCGACGGCACGGTCGGTGCCAACAAAAACTCCATCAAAATCATCGGCCAGAACACCGACAACAATGCCCAGGGATATTTCGTCTATGATTCCAAGAAGGCCGGCGCGGTAACCGTGTCCCACGTGCGCTTCGGCAAGGAGGCCATCCGCAAACCCTACTTGATTCGCCAGGCCGGTTTCGTCGCCTGTCACAATTTCTCGTTCCTCGAGAAATATGAGATGGTCGAAAAGCTGACGTCGGGCGGCACCTTCCTTCTCAATTCGCCATACAGCCCCGACGAGGTCTGGGACAAGATGCCCGCCGAGGTACAGCAGCAGATCATCGAAAAGAAAGCCAGATTCTACGTTATCGACGCTATTGCCCTGGGCAAACAAATCGGCCTGGGTGCGCGCATCAACATGATTATGCAGACGGCCTTTTTCCTCATTTCCGGCATCCTCCCCAAGGACAAGGCCATAGCCGCCATCAAAAAGGCCATCGTCGACACCTATGGCGGCAAGGGCGAAAAAGTGGTCAACATGAACTACACAGCGGTGGACACCGCGGTGGAATCGCTCCAGGAAGTTCGCTATCCTGACAGGGTTACCTCCACCTTCAAACGACCGCCCATCGTGCCCGAGCACGCCCCCGAATTCGTGCAGACGGTTACGGCCGAGATTATCGCCGGCCGCGGCGATCAACTTCCGGTCTCGGTTTTCCCGGACGACGGCACCTACCCCACGGCCACCACGCAGTATGAGAAACGCAACATCGCCGTGGACATCCCCGTCTGGGACAAGGACACCTGCATCCAGTGCAACATCTGCTCCATCGTCTGTCCCCATGCGGCGATCCGCCCCAAGGTCTACGACAAAAAATACATTGAGCAGGCGCCGGCCGACTTCCTGTACGTCGCCGCTAATGGAAAGCAGTTCAAAGACATGTATTACACTCTCCAGGTGGCCCCGGAAGACTGCACCGGGTGCGAGGAATGTGTCAACGCCTGCCCGGCTTACCGGAAAGACGAGTCCGGCAACAAGACAGAGTTCAAGGCCATCAATATGGCCCCGCAGATGCCTATCCGCGAGCGCGAAAGAAAGAACTGGGATTTCTTCATGAACGTCCTTCCCGACCCGGACATCGGTCTGATCAATCCCGAGACCGTCAAAGGCTCGCAGTTCATACGGCCTCTGTTCGAGTTCTCCGGTGCCTGCGCCGGCTGCGGGGAGACACCATATGTCAAACTGATGACCCAGCTCTTCGGCGACCGCGCCATATGTGGCAACGCCACCGGTTGCAGTTCGATTTACGGCGGCAATCTGCCCACCACGCCATTCTGTCAGCGCGCGGACGGCCGCGGCCCCACCTGGTCAAACTCTCTGTTTGAAGACTGTGCCGAGTTCAGTCTGGGAATGCGGCTCACCGTCGACAAGCTGCAGGATTACGCCCTTGTTCTGCTGGAACAACTGGCTCCCGAGATGTATGACGAGCTGGCGGCCGCTGACCAGACGACTCAGGAAGGCATCGAAAAACAGCGGGCGCGCGTGGCCGCCTTGAAAAAGAAGCTCGACGGTTTGAACGGAGATGACAAAGTCACGGCCCTTAAAAACGTTGCTGATTTCCTCGTGAAAAAATCGGTCTGGGGCATCGGCGGCGACGGATGGGCCTATGACATCGGCTATGGCGGTCTCGATCACGTGATGGCCTCTGGAAAGAACGTCAACCTGCTCGTGCTGGATACCGAAGTTTACTCCAACACGGGCGGCCAGATGTCCAAAGCCACCCCTCGGGCCTCCACGGCAAAATTCGCCGCCGGGGGCAAGCCCATGCCCAAAAAGGACTTGGGTTTGATGGTCATGGCTTACGGCTCGGCCTACGTGGCCCAGGTAGCCATCGGCGCCAGCCAGAACCAACTGGTCAAGGCGATGGTTGAGGCGGAAAGATTCAACGGCCCGTCGCTGCTCATCTGCTACAGCCACTGTATTGCCCATGGAATCGACATGTCACGCGGCCTCGAGGAAGAGGAAAAGGCCGTAAAGTCGGGCCATTGGCTGCTGTATCGCTACAATCCTGACCTGATCTCTCAGGGCAAGAATCCGCTCCAGCTAGACTCCAAGAAACCCAGTCTCTCGTTTGAAGAGTATGCTTACTCGGAGAACAGGTTCCGGGCGTTGATCGCCAAGGATAAGGAACGGGCCAAAAAGCTGCTTGAGCTGGGCCAGATGGACTGTGACCGCCGCTGGAATCTCTATTCCCAGATGGCCCAAATGGACTACTCCTCCGTCGCCGGATAGGATTAGTCTTACCTTTAGTCAATTCGGCGGAATTCCGCTGTCAAGGCGGGCCTTCGGGCCCGCTTTTTTATTGGGCTGGCCAATCGCGTAAAAATCAAGAATCGGGCCTGACTGGCCGATAATGGTACAAACGGAATATTTATATCGAATATAAAGGAGGTAGTATGCGTACCAGATCGGCCATATTTGCGGTTTTCGTGGTTTTTGCAGTAGGGGCCGCCACAGCCGTAGCCCAGTCATCCGAGCAGGATATTGTCAACCGGTACCTGAAGAAGAAGACCAAAACTCAGATCAGGAAACTGGGCTGGATTTCGGCGAATTTCACCCTCAACCGTATCAACCGTAACAACGACTATAACAAGTTCGCCAACTATAGCTCAGACCAGTTCTCCAACACGTCAGTCTCCTGGCTGGGGCAGGCGAAATCGTTTGGTGTCGATTTCGGCGTTGTTGTCAAGAAGAGAATAGCTCTGTCGGTCAACGGCGAATACTGGCTCAAACTGGGTGAAAGCCAGACAGGGTCGTTTGTTTACACGCCTCCCGACCGAACCGGCGGCACCATCGAAGAAGTGAAATCAGAGATTGAAGTGTGGGGGCTTTCCGCCGCCGTGCAGTACTATCTCTGGAATCGCCCGACTCTTCAAGACAAGCTGGATAAAATGACCTTCCGGGTCGGCGGCAGTGTCGGCTACTACGAGGCCAAGTGGAATCTCTGGCCGGAGTACCAGAATCTCAATCTGTCCACCGCCACCTATGAGGACAACAACACGACCTATAAAGGTTCTGCGCCCGGGATCGCCGGATTTGTCGGAGTCGATTATCCTCTCAACATCCTGGGAATGTCGCTGGGAGTGGATTTTGGCTATATGTACCTGAACTTTAAGAACATTGCGTGGTATAACTCTGCAGACGAAGAAATAGTCGTAACTTACAACAATTCGGAGGACAGCCGCGTTGACCTGGGCCTGTCCGGATTCCGGGGGAAAGTCGAGTTAAAACGCTTTTTCACCTGGTAACGGCGAAGAATGGGTTGACAGGTGGCAATTGGACTCTATTTTTATCAGAGCACAACGACACAGAATAGGAGACTCGCAATTGGACAATCGCCGCACCGGGTGGACCGCCGTAGCGCTCGCGCTGCCACTGATGTTCGCCTTCGCTCTGCCGA
>JAOUEU010000367.1 GCA_029858555.1 Candidatus Zixiibacteriota bacterium | reverse complement strand
CTTTGTGGTCGAGAAATATGACTGCGACGTTAGTGATGTCCGCCGCCAGTCGTTCTTGCTGGTGGGAGTCAAAAAGTAACCGGAGGCGATTATAAGCGCAGTCCCTGAAAAGCGTATGGAATATCAAATCCGTCCGGTTGGTCAGGGTGACAGAGAATGGGTGCTTGGCGTGATCCGTCACTGGGGGGCCGATTTCGTAGTGACGAGGGGTCGAAGAGTATATCCGCAGGACCTCGATGGTTTCGTAGCTGTCGACAGTGCCGGTCAGCGCCGGGGACTACTGACCTATGAGATCGTGGGCGACCAGTGTGAAATCGTCACCCTGGACGCTTTTGAGAAGTTCGCCGGCATCGGCTCGGCTCTGATCGAGCAGATGCGCCAGATGGCCTCCCAGCATGGCTGCCGCCGGCTCTGGCTTATTACCACCAACGACAACCTTGACGCCATCCGTTTCTATCAACGGCGTGGGTTTGTTATTGCGGCCGTGCACGTCAACGCCCTGAGCGAATCGCGTCGGCTGAAACCGAGCATTCCCAGGGTCGGTATGTATGGTATTCCCCTTCGCGATGAAATTGAGTTTGAGATGACGCTTTGAGTGGAGTATGGTTCCCCGGACTGCCCGTTCGAACTTTTCTGCGGCATCCGGTCCCACCCGGCGGTTCAGCCCTTTGCCAGCACAGCCTCATGCAGGCGGTCGTAAACAGGCCCGCGAGGCGTCAGGGTCGACCTGAACAGCACCAACTGGTCCATCCGGAAGGACATCTCGGGAACATCCAGTGATTTTATATAGTTGGTCAGGTTGCCCAGCCCGGCCGGCTGGCGCACCCGGCCCAGCGTAAGATGCGCTTTGAAGCTTCGCTCCTCCCGCTCAAACCCGAGGCTCTCCACAGCCGCTTCGACCTTGCCGGAAATCTCGGCCAGCACCTCGATATTCTTATCGAGGCCAGCCCAGATAACGCGCGGACGGGACAGGTTGGGAAAAGCGCCGAGGCGAGTGATGGCCGTCTCCACCGGCGTGAAATCGCGGGCGATGGCGTCTATCTGCTCGTTGATGCTGTCAACCAGATTTTCTTCGGTATCGCCCAGGAACTTCATTGTCAGGTGAATGTTTTTCGGGGTCACCCATTTGACGGAACCGCCTTTCTGCTTCAGCAGAAAGATGATACGCCCCAGTTCTTCTTCGGCTTCCCGGGGCAAAGGCAAGGCTATAAATAAGCGCATCATTTTATGTCAAGTATGTCCCTTCGTAAAAGTTCCAGGGCGGCATAACCGGCGCGGGCACGGTTGGCCTCACGAGTGCGACCCAGCGACAATTTTCGGGCGTAGTTGCTGTGGGCCGACGCCAGGCCTATGTAAGTGGTGCCCACCGGCTTGTCTTCGGAGCCACCTTCCGGCCCGGCGATGCCGGTGATGGAAAGCGCAAAGTCGCTTTCGAACAGTTTGCGGCAGCCCGCGGCCATGGCCTGAGCGCACTCCTCGGAAACGGCCCCGTACTTGTCAATCACCTCCCGCTCCACCGCCAGCCGATTTATCTTGGCGTCGTCGGAATAGGCGATAACGCCGCCCACGAAGTAAGCGGAAGCGCCGGGAACCGAGGTCAGCCGCATGCCCAGTCCGCCGCCGGTGCATGATTCAGCCACCGCCAGCGTTTTGTCATTGTCTTTTAGAAGTTGCCCCACCACGGCTTCCAGGGTATCGTCGTCGCGGCCGTAGATGTATGAACCGCAGACCGATTCGAGATAGCGCAGGACCGGGGCCACCCGGTCGGCCGCGTCATCATCGGTCTCGCCAACGCCTGTAACCCGCAGGGTGACCCCCGAGTATGCCGGCAAATAGGCCAGCCTCACGCCGGCCGGCAGTTTGAGCTGCGGCGTGATCATCTCGGCCAACTTCGATTCAACGATACCGGTGGTATGCAGCGAGGTGACTTTCACGGCCTGACCGGCTTTCAGACCCTTCAGATAGGGCCCTACCTCATCGGTCATTATTTGCTGCATCTCCGCCGGAACGCCCGGCAGAGCGATAAAAACACGGCCCTGTTCGGCAATGCAGATCCCGACGGCTGATCCGTTCTTGTTCGGGAAGAATGTTGCCCCCTGTGGCAGTAAGGCCTGGTTCTGGTTGATGGCCGGCATTTTGATCCCGCGCCTGGCATAACGCTCCCTGAGATCCTCCAGGATCTCCTCATGAAACACCAGGTTGCGCTTGAACACCTTGACGATTGCTTTCTTGGTGACGTCATCGTCCGTCGGTCCCAGGCCCCCGGTGGTGATGACGACATCGGCTCGCTTCAGCGCCGTACGAAAGACTTCTTCCATTCGTTCCACGACGTCGCCTATCGCGGTTTTGTACTTTACCGTCAAGCCCACCGTTTCCAGTTGCCGGGCGATGAACGCCGAATTGGTGTCAACCGTATATCCGGACACAATCTCGTCGCCGACTATGATTATTTCTGCATCCATTACGTTTTTCTACACCTCTAAAGTCAAAAGGGCACGGCTTTTTCGAGGCTGACGCCGAGCCACAGCAGAATCTGAATGGTGATATTAGCCTGTATACCCGCGATTATGTCATCGGCCGTCA
>JAOUEU010000101.1 GCA_029858555.1 Candidatus Zixiibacteriota bacterium | reverse complement strand
CCCCCAACTACGCTCGATCTCGGTGCCGAACATCCACAGCGCAAACATATTAAACAGAATATGACCGAATCCGCCATGAAGAAACATATAGGTGAACGGCTGATAGACCAGGTTGGGAAACTCGGCGAAAAAGCGGGCCGGCGTGAGCCCGAACATATATGTCAATTGTACGGAGACGTTCTGGAGGACAAAGACCACCAGATTGACAATTATCATTACCTTGATAAAAGCCGAAATACCGCCGGGACCGATGCCGATGCCGCGGCGGAAATGTCCCGTATTATACTGATCAGACCTCATCTTATTACTTTATCGGCAAGTAGCAAAATCAATCAAGTGCCGACCGCCTCTGCCGATTATTATATGTCTCAGCGCCGGATATCGCCCTGATCCTCTGCTTTTTCTTCTTCCTCCGGAAGATCGCACGAATTGGCCATTCACCCACCGACGCCGAATTTGGGAAAGACCTTCGTGACCAGAAAAAACCAGGCGACCAGAAAGATGACCAGGATTATTATGTCATACCAATCCATCGAAAATCCAGACTAATTCTAAAATAAGTTATCGCCTCAAAATGTCTACTATAAACTAAATTCGCCGCGGACCGCAAAGGTTCCTGGCCGGTTTACGATTCCCAATAGCCCGCCGAAACAGCCTTGTCAGTCAGACCGGCTCGGCCGCGGACGTAAGCAGGGGCGCCAAAAGAAAAGCCGGAATCAATACATAGATCCCGGCTGGAACTGACAATTTCCGTCCGATCAGGCAAGAGCGCCTTCGAGCCTCGCGGCCACCTGAGCTTTGGTCGCGGTTCCAACGGCCTGGTCGACCAGTTCGCCGTTCCTGAAAAACAGCAGCGAAGGAATCGACATAACGCTGTAACGGGCGGCGGTGGCGTTGTTGGCATCAACATCAACCTTGGCGACCTTGACACGGTCAGCGTATTCCACGGCAATCTCATCGAGAACCGGTGCTATCATCTTGCAGGGCCCGCACCAGGCGGCCCAAAAATCGACAATGACCAGCTTGTCGGAATTCAGTACTTCCTCCTCGAAAGTTGTGTCAGTGACATCGATCGGTTTGCTCATCGATAGACCTCCATTATATCTTACACTAAGCCTGTATTGCCACTTATAACAAGCACCCGGTGCCTGAGTTCCGGCCAATCGCGGACTGCCGCTAAATCCCTGACGGGTCCGCCTTGCCGGTCTGCTCTTCGGTCACCCTTAATATACGTAAACTCTACGGCCATTGCGACTATAATAATCCCTCGCGGGTTCAGTCGGTGCCGTCGGAGTCCCCCTGGGAGATCACTTCTTTTCGACACGGATCTGGCGTTGACCGGCGAATGCCCTCACCTGCTCGGCAAACGCCTCCAGCCGCGTATCCTCACCGGAGTCGCGGAGGCCCTCGTAGCTGATATTCAGCCATGGAATCCCGTCGTGATCCTCGCTGACCTTCCTTGACAAAGAACTCACCACGGTTCCCGGCATGCAGTTGAAAGGCATGGCATTGACAATACCGCCGGCGCCCTTTTGAGCCATCTCCATGGCCTTCCCGATAGACAGGATGGCCTCACCTTCATAGTCCAGCGGCAGGTACCGCGTGGCTATTTTCATGACCCGGTGGACGGGATACTCGTGACCGAGGTCGAAAGATTTGGCAAATTTCCTCAGCAACCGGTGCTCCAGGTGCGACTGTAACAGAATCTGCAGGCCCGCTCGAGCCGAGCCTTTCAAGTTCCGATCCAGAAACGAATCACGAAGATATGTACAGGAAGTGTATAACGGCCACTCTGTAAAGGTCGCCAACCAGACCTCCAAACCCAGTCTTTCCAGTTTTTCAATAAGATAATTGTTGGAGAAACGGTTGTTCCGCAGGTAGATCTCGCCGACGAGGCCGACCAGCGGCCGCTCGGTCCCGGAAACACCTATGCCTCTGAAGTCGGACCCGGCCGCGACCGCGAGCTTTTCCATGGACTCGTCATGCAGGACCGCCTGACAGAGACGGTTGAGCCATCGCAGGTAAAGTTTCTCGGTCTCCCCCTTGTTTATTTCGTAAGGGCGCGTCTGGTGAAGCATTTTGATGAGACAGTCGACAAAAACCAGGGCCTTCCAGGCAATCTTCCGGAAAGGTGATCCATCCAGACCGAACCCGGCGTAGCCATCGTCGGAATGCGGCGAATAGATGGGGATGTCATCATAACCCAGCTCGTCGAGGATCATACGGTGGAACTGGCTGTACAGCCCGAAGCGGCACGGCCCGCCGGCGCCCGGCATGAAGAAAACCGAGCGGGCTTTGTCGAAGTCCTTGGATTTGATCTTCTTGATCATGTCTCCGGTGGTGACCACACAGGGAAAGCACTCCTTGCCTGATGTGAACTTCTTACCGTATTCCAGAGTAAGTTCGTCCGGTTCGTCCAGGACGACCACCGTCAGACCGCAGCGCTCCAGGGCGGCCTTCACAACGTAGGCGTGGTCGCACATGTTGGGAAGGTATATGGTTTTTTCAAACGGTCGGAAGACGTCGGCGGCGATACTGAAAGCGCTGACCGGCGGATGGAACTTGTGGAATCTGAGAGAGTCGACAAAGGCCTCACACCGGGTGATCATACCGGCGTCCGCCGAATGTTCATCGAGCTCCAGTTGCAGGTACGGCTTTCCTGACATTTTTTTGCGGAAAAAATGCGTAATAAATGAATCCGGTCCGCAGCCGAACGATGTGATATAGACAGCGAAAAGGTTGGGATGCTTGCGGATCTGCTCCGCCGCCGACAGAATCCGCTTACCGTAGCTCCAGTACATATGCGACAGGTCATCTTCGCACTGGCCCACCGGCAGAAAGTCGACCGGGATAGCCTTGTAGCCGAGATTTCGAATCTTGTCAGGCAGATCCAGGGACAGCGTCCGGTCGTATCCGTTATAGGGACGACTGATTATTACCAGCGCCTTCTCGTCAGGACCCAACTCCTCCAGTATCTTCTGACCTTCATCCTTCAGGCTCTTCTTGAAGGTTCTGAAGGCTTCTAGTCCCGCGTCTATTGCCCTGTGGAACTCCCGGTCGTTCAGACCGAAGGCTCCGGCCAGCGGTTTGAGTTTGGCCCTCAGACCACCGACATCATCACTGAGCGAGATGGCGGGATCGACCAGCTTGATGCCTTCTTTGGCAAAGTCGAAGCGCGTTCTGAGGGAGGCGCCGATAGTCTGAACGTAAGGGCAGATAAAAGCGCCCTTGTCCGTGTCATGGGCCGCCTCGGATACGCGGATAAGCGACGGCATGAAGATATAGTCGACCTTCTTGCCTATCAGGTTGGCGATATGGCCGTACGTCAGCTTGATGGGATAGCACGTCTCGGCGATGAACAACTCGAGGGCGTCTTCGACAATACTATAGTTGGACCGGTCGGAATCGACCACCTCAAAATCAACAGATTCGAAGAAGGCGCGCCAGAAGGGATAATATTCGAAGAAATGCAGGACACGCGGAATACCGACGCGCGCTCGCGTCTCGCCGGTGCCGCCGAACTTGAGATACTGCCGGTAGAGCAGCTTCTGGCGCAAGGCGACATAATTCGTCGTCTGCTTTTTCTTCTTGGCGGTGTCAACATCGTATTTTTCGCAACGCGCACCGTAATGCAGCGGCTGCTCGTTTTCTATTTCGACCTTGTGTATCTCGCAGTTATTCGGGCAGTCTTCGCAGTTGAACGTACTCAGACGGTACTGCCGCTTGTAGAGATCAAACCCTTTGAAGCGGCTTCTGAAGTCAGGGCGGGCCGTCTCCTCCATAGCCAGTATGGCGGCACCAATAGCCCCGGTGACGTCGTGGTGCGGCGGAACCGTGATCTTCTTGCCGGTAAGGCGTTCGAATGCGGCCACGACGGCTTTGTTCCAGGCCGTTCCCCCCTGGAAGAAGATATTGTCGCCGATTCTCCGATCTCCTACCACTTTCGTCAGATAGTTGGCAACAATGGAATACGCCAGACCGGCGATAAGATCATCCTTGGAGGCGCCGCTGCGCTGATGTGCCACCAGGTCGGATTCCATGAACACCGTGCAACGCTCGCCGCATCCTACCGGGCACTTGGCACCCAGGGCACGGTCACCGAACTCGTTTTCTATGCTGATATTGAGTTTTTCCGCCTGCTCCTGCAGAAATGAGCCGGTGCCGGCGGCGCAGACCTTGTTCATCTCAAAATCGATGACAGCTCTCTCGTCGAGTGATATATATTTCGAGTCCTGACCGCCGATCTCGAAAATCGTGTCCACCGTCGGATCAATATTAACGGCCGCCGTGGCCTGAGCAGTAATCTCGTTTCGCACCGTATCGGCACCGACGAAGTCACCTGTCAGGTAGCGTCCCGAACCCGTCGTTCCCACTGCCAGCACGACCACCTTCTCGCCCACTTCCTCCCCTATTTCGGCCAGGCCTCGTCTTACGGCTTCAATCGGCCTGCCTTCGGTCATCAGGTATCGCCTGGCGATCACCCGGTAATCGCGGTCGATCAGGGCCAGGTTGGTGGACAGAGAGCCGACATCGATGCCCAGAAACACCTCGAGCCCGTCGTAATCGGTCGGGCGCCGCCCGGTAGTGACATCGTAATGTTTTGAATCAGGATAATCGTACGACAGAGCCTCGCGCCCCGACCGGGCAACCTGGCGGAATTTCAGATACCCGGTAATTTTCTCAGGGTCGAAATCGCCTACCAGCGCCTGGTCGTCGCATGCCAGAAAGGCGGCTCCCAGAGCACCCATCACGTTGTAGTGGCCCGGGATAAGCAACTCCCCTTCGTCCAGGTTCAGTATTTCCGTAAAAGCCCGCACCATACCGGGGTTAGCCGCCACACCGCCTTCAAAGGCTATGGGTGTCTCCAGCTTCTTCCCCCTGGCAATGGAACTCTTGAAATTGCGGGCCACCGCAAAGCAAAGCCCGGCAACAATATCGTAGTCGGGAGTCGCGATCTGTTGCAGATGGATCATGTCGGACTTGGCAAAGACCGAACAGCGCCCGGCAATGCGCGGCGGGTTCTGTGACATCATCGCCAGGCGACCGAACTCGTTTTCAATGGATATCTTCAGCCGCCCGGCCTGCTGGTCGAGGAAGGAACCGGTTCCGGCGGCGCACTGTGCGTTCATGGCAAAGTCCGCGACAACGTTTCTCTCCCGGTCGAGCACGAGGAGCTTGGAGTCCTCCCCCCCCATCTCAATAACGGTACGCGCTCCGGATACCGTCCGCAGATTAGCGGTTCCGAGACAGCCGATTTCACCGAAGAACTTGCCGCCCAATATGGACTGAGCCGTCCTGCCGCCGATACCGGTCAGACCCAGGTAAAATGACTGCTGTCTCAATTCCGGAAAATCTTTGCAGAGAATTTGATGCAGGGTTTCGAACGGTCTGCCTTCGAAGCGGCGATACACTTTTCGGGCAACCTCACCACGGTCAAGAAGCACGACCTTGACCGAGACGGAACCGATATCTATGCCTATGCTGTGGAGCCTCCCTGTCATGGCCCCAATCAAATGCCCCCGCAAAGCCTATGCAAGTAAATTATAATCACGGGCGGTCGGCAAAAACCGTTGTCTTCGTGCCAATTTCGCGTATATTCAAGTCCGTTCACGAGGAATGACCATGAGATTGATTGTACAGAGAACCTCCGGCGCCGAAGTCTGGGTCGAGGACAGCCTGCATTGCTCGACGAAAGCCGGGCTGATGATACTGTTCGGCTCGAAAATCGGTGACGGCGAACAATCGTGCGGTTACCTGGCTGACAAGGTCGTGAACCTGCGCATCTTTGAGGACGATCAGGGAAAAATGAACCTATCCGCCCTTGATGTCAGCGCCGAAATCACCGTCGTTTCTCAATTCACCCTTTACGCTGATACCCGCAAGGGTCGCCGGCCCGCTTTCACCGAAGCCATGGAGCCGGTCGAAGCGAAGCGGCTTTATGAACTGTTCGTCGAGCGCCTGCGCGCTTCAGGACTGGTTGTGCAAACGGGAGTATTCGGGGCGCGGATGGATCTCAAGTTTACCAATCACGGACCCGTTACCATAATTCTGGAACATGATGTATGAGTCGCTGCGGCAGTTGACGGCCGGATTCGAGTTGGTTCTCAGCTCGAGGTCTCCTCGACGCGTCCGGCTGCTAAAAGAGATAGATATACCCTTTCGGCAGGTCATTCCGGATCTGGAGGAAGATAGTCTGCCGGGCGAACACCCGCACGCCTACGCCCGACGGCTGGCCGAGGACAAGGCTTTGTGGGTCGCCGAGCAGGTTAATAAGCACCAGATTGTTTTGGGCTGTGACACCGTTGTCGTTCTGGGCGGGCGCATTCTGGGCAAGCCGGCCGATGATGAAGAGGCGTACCGGACCCTTAAGACTCTGGCCGGCAACAAACATACGGTTTGCACGGCCCTGGCCTTCGCCTCCGCAGGAAACATCCTGGCCTCCGGGTACGAACTGACAGGTGTCTACTTCAACCAGGTCAGCGACGAACAAATATGGCAGTACATTCATTCCGGCGAGCCCCGTGACAAGGCCGGCGCCTACGGCATACAGGGCATGGGGGGTTTTTTAGTTGACAGGATAGAAGGTAACTTGGATAATGTCATTGGCTTACCACGCTCTTTATTGGAGCGGCTGGCCAGAGAAATTGTGACACGATAAATGCGCCTTACTTGTTGAATATGAACCAGGTACGAAAAAAACTTGGAGAGTTGCTTAAACTCGAACGGGAACGTCGGCGCCTCTCTCTGGATGACCTGTCGGTTGAACTGAAGATACCGCTGGCCAGTCTTGAGTCGGTTGAATCAGGCGATATCTCAACGCTGCCCTCTGAAGTATACTACAGTCTGTTCGCCAAGTCCTACGCCGAAGCCCTGGGCATTGATTATGCCCGGACCATTGAAGCCATTAAAGAGGATATCGGCGAAGCTCTGGAACCGGTGGATGCATCCGAAGCCGACGGAACCGAGATCGCGTTTCCCGACCGACACACGCCCGAAAAACAAGAAGTGACACCGGATGCCGCCCGCGCCGAATCCTCGGGCAACATGAAAAAATTGGCCGTAATAATGGGAATCATTGTCGCTGCCTTTGTAATATTTCTCGCCTTGAACATGCTGCTTTCCGGCGACGACAGTCCCGAGGCTTCCCGGCAGGCGGCGGTCCCCATTGAGGATGAGCCGGCCGGGGAGCCGACGGCGAGCGCTGAAGATGCCCGGTATACATCGTACGACTGGAACGTGCCGGAATATACCGAACCCCAGCCGTTCACGCTGCGCCTGGCCGCGCGCGGCGAGAGTTGGGCGACTATTCTGGCCGACGGCGACACGGCCGTTTTTCGCAATCTCCTGCCGGGACGTATTTACACCGTTACCGCCAAGTATCGTATGCGGGTATCCGTGGCTGTGCCGTCGCAGGTGGACATCGAATTGAATGGACGACCGGTGAACCTGGTCGATCCCGAGGACAGGCGGATCTCCCGGGTGGAGATCACGCAGGTTAACCTTCAATCTGTTCTCGCACGCGAAACCGAACCCGCTCCGGCTGTGGTACGCCAAAAACCTCCGGTCAGAGTCGTTCCCGAAGCGGAGACTGACACGGCCTCCTCCCCCACCGAGAACCCCGATGAAACCGGCGAGACCTACCAGGGGGCAACTGATGAGCTTTAGGGATTTTGTCGCCCGGATAAAGCTTCGCCACGTTCAGACCAAATTGCCGGCCGTATTTTTCAGTTTTCCGGCGGACTTGAAAAAAACAAAACACATCCTGGTCTGCCTGCCGGGCGGACTGAGAGAACTGACTGTCGTCAAGCAGTTCCTGCCTAAAATCTCCGAGTTGTTCCGACCGGCCGACATCACCCTGCTGTCAATGCCGGGAGTAAAGGTCAAGGACATCTTTCCGCGCAAGGGTTTCCAGATTCTCTCGCCGTCGCCGGAGCAACTGACCTGGTCGGGGCTGCCCAAGAAAAGTTACCTGCAGATGCTGCAGGATCACAAGTTCGATGCCCTGCTCGACCTGGGTCTGGAACCGTCCGTTTTCACATCATGCATTTTATTGAATTTTCCAAACGTCGTGCGCATAGGTCGGGGCAACCACCTCGGTCGACCGTATTATAACCTTGAAATAAAAACGAAATATTTGCGCGATGAGCGCCATATATATCGCTCCTTGCTGGAAACTCTGGACACACTCCGAAACAGTGTCCCCGATGAAGTGTCACCGCCTAATCGCAGCCAAAGCCCGGAGGAACAGTGTATCTAAAGAAATTGGACATTCTGGGGTTCAAATCATTTGCCAACAAGACCACCATCAATTTCTCCAACGGTATAACCGCCATCGTCGGCCCGAACGGATGCGGCAAGAC
The DNA here is from genome assembly GCA_029858555.1 of Candidatus Zixiibacteriota bacterium. Classification (GTDB taxonomy): domain Bacteria; phylum Zixibacteria; class MSB-5A5; order GN15; family FEB-12; genus DAOUUR01. The sequence goes on along the minus strand of JAOUEU010000101.1, from coordinate 2,411 downwards.
CAACATACTGGATGCCCTGCGCTGGGTGCTGGGTGAACAGAAAGTGACTCTGCTGCGCGGCAGCAAAATGGAAGAAGTTATTTTCAATGGTTCGCGCGATATGAAACCGCTGGGAATGGCCGAAGTCACCCTGACCCTGGTCAACGAAACCGGCATCCTGCCGACCGAGTACGGCGAGTTACAGATCACCCGCCGCCTCTTTCGCAGCGGCGAGTCCGAATACCTGTTCAACAAGGTTCCCTGCCGGTTAAAAGACATCACTGAACTCTTTTTCGACACCGGCCTGGGGGCCCATTCGTATTCCGTAATCCAGCAGGACATGGTCGACTCTGTTATCTCGGACAGGGCCGAAGAGCGCCGGTTTCTTTTTGAAGAGGCGGCCGGCATCACCAAGTACAAGCAGCGCAAGCGGGCCGCCCTGAGAAAGCTGGATGCTACCGAAACCGATTTCCTGCGGCTGAACGACATTTATTCCGAGGTAAAAACCCAGGTCAACTCTCTGAAACGACAATACAAAAAGGCGGAAAGATACCAGAAGGCTCTCGATGAAATCAAGGCCTGGGAGTTGCATCTCAGTTCTCAGCGCATTAAGGCGGTCGACGCCGAAAGGCGTGAAGTCAAGGCCCGGGCCGACGGCCTTAACGACAAAATGCTCAACCGCCAGGCCGAACTGGACAAGGTCTCGGCCGAACTTGAGAATAACCGGACCGAACAACTCGATCTCGAGCACGAATTGACCGGCGTGGGCAACCAGGTGTACGAAATTTCCGAAAAGGCACACCAGTTGGAAAACGAAATCTCGGTTCTGGGCGAGAAGCGCTCCAACGCCGGCGCTCTTATCGAACGCAACCGGGCCGATATAAGAGCCCTTCAGGCGCGTTCCGAGATTCTGTCCGAACAGAGGGCCCATGCTGAAGAAGAACTCTCGGAAAAGAACGCGCTGCTCGAATCGCTGGTGAGCAGCCTGGCCGGCGCCGAAACGACCCAGGCCGAGGCTGACCGGCAGCTTCTTGCGGCGCGCACGACCCGCGAGAGTGGAAACAAAAAACTGGTCGAACTGGAAGGTAGAATCTCCTCGGGCAAGACCGAAGAGGACAATCTGCGCCAGCAGGAACAGGAACTGCGACAGCGGCTTGATGAAATATCGTCGCAGATCGAAAGCAGTCACTCTCAACTGGTCGAGGTGCAGCAACAATTCGAGCAGCGCCGGCAATCGCTTGACGACGTGAATTCGCGGAAATTGGAGACCGAAACCTCTGCGGCCGGTCTGCGTGAAGAACTCGAGCGCCTGGTCGAGACGGGCGAAGATCTCGCGATGAAAATCGCCGATCTGACCGCCTCTGCCGAAGCCTGCCTGGCCCGCAAGCACCTCCTGGAAGAGATGATGCTCCATTACGAAGGTCACGATTCCGGGGTGGTGGCTGCCATGGAAGTCAAGGACCGCTGGAGCGGTATCGCCGGCACAGTGGCCGAGAAATTCGTCCCGACCGAAGGCCTCGAAGTTGCCGTCGAGGCCGCACTGGGTGAATTGGCCCGGTACGTCATTTGCGAGGAGCGCAAAACCGCCGAGAACATCATCCAGTATCTGAAACAAGAGAGGAAGGGAAGGATCGGGATACTGGTCCCGGATAGCGGAACCCTCAACCCGGTGGTAAAACGGCCCGACATCTCCAATCCCGAGTTCGTCGGCTGGCTCGACACTTTAGTCTCCACCGACGAGAAGTTGCGTCCCCTCATGCAGGCCGTCCTGGCGCGCGTCGCCGTGTTCAGCAAGGGAACTGATCCAACCGGGATTCTCGAGCGTCTCCCTTACGGGTTCAAGGCAGTCTCCACGGACGGAACCGTGTACAGCAAGAATATCATCTCGGGTGGTTCCGATGACCAGTTTCCTCTTTTCCGTCGCAGGGAAAAAGTAGCCGAGCAGGAAAGGCTGATCGCCGAACTCCGTGAGCAAATAGACAACCTGCAGACGGCAAAGAACCAGAATACCGCCCGCATCGCCGGTACGCGGGCGCGGTCGGCGCATCTTGCATCCGAACTTGACTCCCTGGCTGAAGAGGTCCGCGAAACCCAGGAGAAACTGACCGAGAGCGGCTATCGCCGGCAGACGGTGGAAAACGAGATTGCCCGTCTCGGTCGGGAACGCCAGTCAGCCGAGAGCAAACTTGATAAAATCCGCCACCGCCAGTACAGTCTGGAGTTGGACTACGGCCAGCTGGCCAGTGAGAAAGACAGTCTCGTCAGCAACATGTCCCGAGCTGGCACCCAACTCAGCGACCGGGAAGCTGCGGCTGCCGAGGCCTTGGAAAAGGTCTCACGCATGCAGGTACAGGTGGTGGAGGCGCGCAGCAAAGCGGAGCAGATCGAGAGCAAAATTACACATATGCGGGAGTTGCAACAGGAGCTTGCCA
>JAOUEU010000100.1 GCA_029858555.1 Candidatus Zixiibacteriota bacterium | reverse complement strand
TTGAAAATGTCTTGTCCATCATATCTCCGAAGTTATTTCAAGTTCTCTCTTACCCAGCTCTCCAGCCCGCCGGCTACCACCAGTTCCTGCGCGGCCGCACCCACCGGGCTGATTTCATAGACCCTGTCGCCGAACGAAAGACGGGAACCGGCAAAATCAATGATGGCCCTGTTGCCGGTACGAGCAGTTGGTTTCTCGGTGCCGAACCGCTCTCTGAGATCGCGCACCAGGTCCGGTGCTTCGATAGCCAGAAAACCGTTATTGAGGGCGTTACGCTTGTAAGTTTCGCTGAACGATCCGGCCAGCACCAGCCGCACTCCGCGATACTTCAGAGCCGTGGCGGCCTGCTCCCGTGAGGACCCCGTGCCGAAATTGAACCCGCCGACCAGGATGTCGCCATCCCTGACCAGCTCGCCGAACCCCGGATCATAGTTCTCCATCACCACTGCCGCCTGTTGCCGGGGCGTGAAGTCATCGATGTATGTATACTTACCGGGGTAGATGCCGTCGGTGTTGAGGTTGTCCTGATGGCAGAATATTATTTCACCTTCGATTCTTGCCGGAAAGCCGTCGATGATGGTGACAGCGCTCTCCGCTGCTTCCGGTTTCCTGTTGATGCGAATTTCGCCGCGTACTGCGACGCCGGCGACGTCATCGGGCACGTCGATATGACCGGCGATGGCGGAGGCGGCGACCACCTGCGGCGAGCCGAGATAGGCCTCGGCGTTTCGCGAGCCCATACGTCCTTTGAAGTTGCGGTTGGTGGCCGAAATGCCGACCTCGCCATCCTCCAGAAGACCCTTGCCCAGCCCGATGCACGGCCCGCACCCGGGGGGCAACTCTATCGCTCCGGCTTCCAGCAGCGTCTGCCAGTCGCCGCGCCTTTGGCTTTCCTTCTGGACTTCACTCGAGGCTGCCGCGATGTAGAACTCCACGCCCGGCGCGACTTTTTTGCCTTTCACTACGGCCGCCGCCGCCGCCAGGTCCTCGACGCGGCTGTTCACGCACGAGACAAGATAGGCCTTGTGGATTTTGAGCTTCTTCTGGCGCATATCTGCAACGGACGTCATCACCTTTACGTGATTGGGACCGGATACATGCGGGCTGACACTGCCCAGGTCCAGGGTCAGCACTTTGCTGTAAAAGGCGCCGTCGTCCGGGTGCGGAACGTCTTGCCGGAGCTTATCAAGACGGTCATTGTTCAGGCGGGGGTGCCGACCCTTACCGTCGGCGTCCGAGGTAACACCTTCGGGCCCTCTCCTGCTGACCAGCGCGATGCGCCCCTCCAGCCAGGCCAGAGTCACCTCGTCGATTGGAAACAGCCCCACCAGGGCTCCCCATTCGGTCGTCATATTGGCGATTGCCAAACGGTCGTCGACCGACAGCCCGGCCACGCCGTCGCCGGCAAATTCGATAGCGTGGTTGAGAACTTCGTCATTATTGAAAAAACCGCATAAGGTGATGATGACGTCTTTGCCCGTCACGCCGGGACGAAGCCGCCCGGTTAGTTCGACCTTTGCCACCGGCGGCACCTGCCACCAGGTCCGCCCGGTCGCCCAGATGGCAGCGGCATCGGTGCGCACAATGGGTGTGCCCAGGCACCCCAGGCCACCATACATATTGGAGTGGCTGTCGGAGGCCACCATCATCGTGCCCGGCCAGGCATAGCCTTCCTCACACATAATCTGGTGACCGATTCCCCGTCCGGCGGGGTAGAAGTCGACACCCATCTGGTCGGCGAAGGCCCTGATTTTGTCATACTTGGCCAGGTTGGTCTCGGACGTGTCCTGTACGTTGTGGTCAAGAGCAAAGACTGCCTGCCGCGGGTTGGCGACGGCCCTGGCGCCGATGGTCTGGAATTTGGGGATGACTGCTCCCGTGTTGTCGTGTGTCATGACATGGGCCGGCTGTATGGAAATGTAGTCAGCGCTTTGCACCGTGTGATCGTCAGGCAGACCGACAGCGTACCGCTGAGCGATTTTTTCGACGAGGTTCTGTGCTTTCAGACTCACCTGCGCGTCCTTTCAGTTGAGATGCTTGCTATAAATCCCCCGGGAAATCTCTATTTGACCAGTTCGAAATCGATGAAATCGGCGTGATGAAAGATAATGCTCTCGGGCAGGCGCTTTTCGCCCTCGCCTTCTTTCGAATGCGTCGCGATCACGTGCATCACCTCTGGGGGTAAACCGTGCTTGAAGGCCAGGCCCACGCCGCTGAACGGATGGCGGATGTGCTTGCCGTAATCGGATTTTACGGGCTGGCCGTCAATGATCTCAAACTCCAGCAGCTTGCCGACATCGGCCAGAAGAGCCCCGGCAATGAGGTGGTCGCGGTTGACCGGTGTTTTCTTCTTGCCGTGAATCTCATCGAGGACCTGGTCGCACGCAATACACATCCGGCAGACGGCTCGCACGTGGTCAATGAAAGCAATCTTCACATCGGCAGCCAGAAGAGTGAACGGAATGCTCCGCAACAACTCTTCCGTCCAGCCGCGAAAACGAATGGCTTCCTCCCAGCAGGCAATCACCTGGGCGACCAGCCCGCCATCCTTGATCTCTTCGATTTCCGGTAGCAGGCGCACAACGAGATTCTTCATCTTACCCATATCCTCGCTTTTTGAGATTCATTGCTTGGCTAATGATATGAAAACCCCGGGAAATTGCCAGCCCTTTTCTGTGCAACCACGACGCCCTGCCCGGCTCCGGTAGAGTTGCGACGCCGGCCTCGGAAAGCCTTTGCCAAGACCCTGAGAGACGGACAACCTCTGATCTCCAAAGATCTGTCAGACTCTCGGCGGGTGGCGAGTACAGGCTGACCCCGACGGTAACAGTTACGGCCGATACAGATTTCGCAGACCTGGCGGACGAACGTCTATTCGTTTATGGAGTTAGGACCGGCTCATTCCTTATGTTGTGGTCGGGCGTGAATATAGACTTCTGGTGTAGCCCGAGACGTTTTTTCTTGTTTTGTGAATATCGTGCTGTCTTCTTTACGGAAGACGGCACGCTCAACATAACCAAAACACCTAAGCTTGTGAAAAAAAGTACTTGTCATGACGGGTAAATTAGATTATAATAACCAACAAAGTCGGCATTATTCAACAAGATTGGGGCTATATCCGGTATTTCACAGGTTGATTTGCGGATGAACGAAAAAGGCTCAAAAGAGAACGACGTTAAATCGAAAAGAACTCTGTATCGTCACCCGCTGGCGGCAGTCGGCGGGGCGCTGTTCTTGGTTGGTGGCTTTCTGTTTCTGGTGCTGCTTCTGTTTGATATCACCGCCGGAACCGACAACCCGTATCGTTCTTTAGTAACCTTCGTCATCGCGCCGTCCATAATCGCGCTCGGATTCGGACTTTTTCTGCTTTCCGTCTGGATCCAGGTTCGCACCGCTCGCAAGCGCGGTGAAGAAGTTCGCTTCAATCTGACCATCGACCCTTCCGATCCCGCCTACATGAGAAACCTCTGGATTTTCCTGGTCACCACGGCGGTTTTGCTGGTGATTGTTGTCTACAGCGGAACGAAGGCATACGAGGCAACCGATTCGGTCGCCTTTTGCGGAGAAACGTGCCACGTGGTCATGGAACCACAAAACGTAACCTATCATAACTCACCCCATGCCCGTGTCCCGTGTGTCGAGTGTCACATCGGACCGGGGGCATCGTTCTGGGTGAAGGCCAAATTCGACGGTATCCGCCAGTTGTTTGCCACGACGCTGAACACTTTTTCCCGCCCCATTGAGACGCCCGTCGAAAACCTCCGTCCTGCTCAGGAAACCTGCGAAGGCTGCCACTGGCCGCGCCAGTTCTATGGCGAAAAAATGGTGACTCACACCTACTACCGCACCGACGAAGACAACTCTCCGTGGACCATCAGCCTCCTGGTGAAAATCGGCGGCGGCAATCCGCGTACCGGCAAGCTGGAGGGAATCCACTGGCATATGCTGGGCGCCAACACTGTCGAGTACATCGCCACCGACCGCAAACGGCAGGAAATACCGTGGGTGCGGCTGATTTCCCCCGCCGGAGACACCGTCATCTACACCGATCCGGAAGCCGGTCTTCCGGATACCACTGATCCCCGGGTGGAGATTCGCCGGTTCGACTGCATGGATTGTCACAACCGGCCCAGTCACAGTTTTCTGCCTCCGGCCAAGGCCCTCAACCTGGCCTTGTCCACGAGGGCTATTTCACCGGCCCTGCCCATGATACGTCAGACCGCCCTGGACCTGCTCAATGCCGATTACCCTGACCGCGAGGAGGCTAACCGCACCATTGGCAGCGAACTGGCTAAATATTATCAGGAAGAGTATCCGGACCTCACCAAAGATGTGGGCGATGAGATATCCCGGGCCGCCGAAGCCCTCATCAAGATTTACAATGAAAACTTCTTCCCGGAGATGAAGACCGATTACCGGGCTCGAGAAAACAACCTCAGCCACTTTGTCAACGACGGCTGTTTCCGGTGCCACGACGGCGTGATGCAGAACGAAGACGGCGAAACTATCGCCAATGACTGCAATACCTGTCACCACATCGTCGCCCAGGGCCCGTCGGAGATGGCCGCCGAACTGGAAAGCGATCTCACGGGGCTCAGATTTATGCATCCTGAAGACATTGAGGAGGCCTGGACGGAAATGAAATGCACGGAGTGCCACACACCCGAGTCGGGCTATTAAGATCGGGAGATGAATTCATGATCCTCTGGAGAGTAAGAATTGAGAAGACTCGACGGCTGCACGGGCTCGTTTTCGATTTTGTCCTGCTCGCCGTTTTGGCTGCGTCCTTCATGCCGTCAACAGTCGCGGGTGAAGAGAAGTGCCTTGTCTGTCACTCGGCCGCAACCCCCCGGGGGCAGGCGCCGGGAGTCGACACCGCTGCGCTGGCACTCTCGGTACACAGCACTCTGAGTTGTCTTGAGTGCCACCAGGTCAGTGGTGACCAACCCCATAAGGGGCAGCGTGGTGTAGGCTGCGGTAAGTGCCATGGTCAGGCCATGGCAGGCTATAATGTTTCGCCCCATGTCAAAGGGCGCGACCTCGACCCTGCAAGTGCACCCGACTGTGCCACCTGCCACGGCAGTCACGAAATTCTGGCTGTCGATGACCCGGCAGCCCCGACCAATCACAAAAATTCGGTTGCGGTGTGCACAAAGTGCCATGAAGATGAGCATCTGAAAGAAGAATTCGACATGATTCCTGACCCGGATATGATCCGGGCTTACGAGTCTTCAGTTCACGGCGTGGCTCTGCTGGCCAAAGAGGACATGCGGGCACCTTCGTGCGTGGATTGTCACGGCAGCCACTCCTTCAAGCCATCCGACGATCCCGACAGCCCTGTTTTCAAATCACATATCGCGGAGACTTGCGGTAAGTGTCATGCGCAAATAGCCGCCGAGTATACCGAATCCGTGCACGGCAGCATGCTGGCCAAAGGTATCCTGGAATCACCCACCTGCACCAACTGCCACGGCGAGCACGACATTAAGCCGTCGGAGGATCCTCGTTCCAAGGTCTTTGCTTCCAACATCCCGGTGACCTGCAATGCCTGCCACAGCTCCGAGACTATTGTCGGTAAATTCGGCCTGAAGGCGGACCGTATCGCCACTTTTAAGGAATCTTTCCACGGTGTGGCCGTGGAACTCGGTGAAACGCGCGCCGCCAATTGCGCTTCCTGCCACGGGGTGCACAACATCTATCCTCACACCGACCCCCGTTCGCTGGTTCATAAGGACAACATTCAGGCCACCTGCGGTGTCTGTCACGAGGGTTTGCCGGAGGATTTCGCCCGGGGCACCTTCCATGCCAGCGCCACCGACAAATCTTCCGGCGGGCAGTTTTATGTTCGCCAATTCTATATCTGGTTCATTTCGATTCTCATCGTGGCGTTTGTGCTTTACCGTATTCTCGAGTACAAGCGCCGCGTCAAGAGGGTGGAGTGAGGAGTAGACGGTAAGCCGATGACCAGGTTGACGACATACGGGTATTGCCTTCTGACGGTTCTGCTCTTCTCGGCGGCTCAGGCGGCCCCGCAGAAGTGTCTGCTCTGCCACGGTAAAAAAGACCTGACCAAGCAGGAAGAGACCGGCCGCACCGTCTCGCTGTACGTGGACACGGCGCAACTGCAGATGACGGTCCATGCCGACCGAGACTGTGCTGACTGCCATATCGATATTGTGGAAATCCCTCACAAGCAGGTCAGGAAGGTGAATTGCCGCCGGTGCCATTATACCGGCAATCCCGTCGGCGCGCCCGAAGGTGAACTGTACGACCAGTATGAACATTCCGTCCACGGTATCGAAGTGGCCCGCGGCAACCCCCGGGCTCCGGTGTGCCAGGATTGCCACGGTTCGCACGACATCATCCGGCACGATTTGGCCGCCTCGAAGATGTACAAGCAGAACATCCCGCAAACCTGTGGGCGGTGTCACATCGAAGTCTATGCCGATTACCGGGAATCGGTGCACGGTATGGCCCTGGCTCGCGGTATCATGGATTCCCCTTCGTGCGCCTCGTGCCACGGGGAACACAATATTCAAAGACCCGAAGAACCGGGCTCCAAGGTGTCGGCCGCGAACGTTACCGGCACCTGTTCCGACTGCCATGGACCCATGGGCGTCGCCAGCAAGTACGGCATTAAAACCGACCGCACAGTCACTTTCGAAGAATCGTTTCATGGTGTCGCCCAGATGATGGAAAGCCGGATGGTGGCCAACTGCGCCTCATGCCACGGCTACCATGATGTTCGGTCGCACGATGACCCCAAATCGTCGGTTTATCCCGATAACATTCCGGCCACGTGCGGCAAGCCCGGCTGCCATCCCGAGGCTACTGTCAGCTTTGCCTCGGGGAAGATCCATATTGACCCCAAGAGCAAAGAATCCGGTATCCTGTATTATATTTCCAGGTTTTTCATGATCCTGACGGCATCGACACTGGCCGGGCTGTTTGTCTTCATCGTTCTCGATCTGTTCAGGCGCGCCCGGAAGGCAAGAGCTAAGAGGTGACATCGGTGGCCGAGAGAATCGCCAAGGGACAACAACGGCAGAAGGAACTGGTCGATGAACTGGTCTCCAATATCATGGAGACGGCGGCCCCGCTGATTGACGGGGAAACCAGCACCGAGGCTCTCGATGCCGCCGCCAGGGATGTCCACGAACGTATCCAGTTCGAGGCCAACCTCGCCCTGAGCGAAGTGGTCACGAGATTCTCCCGCGGCAAGGCTGCCGAAAAGGAAGCAGAACAAAAGGAGCGCACCTTCATCAGGTTCGGGCCGAACTTCCGCGCTCAGCATATCCTCATGTTCGTCTCGGTGATAATTCTGATAATTACCGGCATGCCGCTCAAATTTCCCGAACTGGCCGTCTCAAAATTTGTTGTTATCAGCCTGCTCGGGGGACTGGAGAATTCAACCCTCATCCACCGTATCGGGGCCACGGGCCTCATTATTGTCGGTGTCTGGCATCTTTTCTATATCGCTCTCTCGAGAACCGGACGGCGCGACTTTTTCCTGATGATTCCAAGACCGAGGGATATTAAGGACTTTTTGCATACGGTTCTGTATTATATCGGCCGGCGGAGCAGCGGGCCCAGATTCGGCCGCTTCTCGTTCATCGAAAAATTCGACTACTGGGCCGTCTACTGGGGCATGGTCATAATGATAGGCTCCGGTATTATCCTGTGGTTTAAAGAATACTTCCCCAAGTACCTGTATGACATCGGGCGCGAGGCGCACTCGGACGAGGGCCTTCTGGCGACACTCGCCATTGTTATCTGGCACTTCTACAATGTCCATCTGAACCCCGAGGTTTTCCCGATGAGTTGGGTATGGTGGCACGGCAAGCTGAGCGAAGAAGAGATAAAACACCATCACCCCCTGGAATACGCCAAAATAGTCGAGGCTGAAAGAGAGGCGATCGAGGCCGAACAGGCGGTGCCGCAGGCGGCCGGTGAGACCAGCGACACACTGGGGAAGGAAACATGATAGAGTTTTTCCGCGATGTGTGCGAGTTGTGCCGTCGCTACCGCAAGGCGCTGGCTGTCCTGGTCGCCGTCTGTGTCGTTATCGTGGTGGTCGCCGCGGGAATCCTATCATACGAGGTCAGGCAGGCCTCTTTCTGTGACGCCTGCCACTACATGGACCCTTATGTCAGGCACTGGCAGACCTCCACGCACTCGGAGGTGGAATGCTACCGGTGCCACGATTACGGCGCGGCCGCCCTGACGGTCTCGGCCGTCAAGTACCTTACGGGCACTTATACCAGTCGCCCCAAGGCCAATGTTCACGATGAGAGTTGCCTGGCGGCCGACTGCCATGACACGCGTACACTGGAGGGCACTATCGAATACCTGCGGGGCATCCGATTTGACCACGGCAAGCATAAGAACCAGATCCTTCGCGGCGAGAAACTGCGCTGTACATCCTGTCATAACCAGGTGGTGCAGTATGACGACGACCAGCAGGGACATATGGTCGTCAACAACAAGGCCTGCTTCGTTTGCCATTTCAAGGATGCCGGCGTCGGGGAGGCTATTACGGGCTGCAACTCCTGTCACGGCATGCCCAGGAAGGAAGTCGAACACGCCGGGTTCATCTTCAACCATGAACCATACCTCAAGCTGGGCGTGGCGTGCAAGAAGTGCCATATAAATATCGTTTCCGGCGATGGTTCGGTGCCGGAGAGAGTGTGCTACACCTGCCATGTGGAGCGCTCCCGTCAGCAGGTTTCCCGGGCGGAACTGCACGATATTCACGTTACCACCAACGGCATCGACTGTTATCGCTGCCATACCGATATCGAGCACGGCAATTTCGCGATGACCAGTGCCCTCGAGATTCAATGCGAAAACTGCCATTTGCGCCAGCACAACCTGACCAAACAGATGTATATGGGTATTGGCGGGCGCGACCCGGTCAACATGCCCAGCGAGATGTTCGCCGCGCAGGTGTCCTGCTCCGGCTGCCATACCCACCTGACCCCGGAAGGGGAAATCATGGCCCATCAGGAAAAAAAGGAAGCCGGCCGCCAATCCTGCGTGACGTGCCACGGCGACGGGTATGACCTGATGTTTGACAACTGGCTGGCGGGCTCGCAAAAAGTGCTCACCGAGTACCAACAATTCATCACGGCCGCCAAAAACGATTTCAAATCGGCCGCCGGCTCCACAAAGGCCCGTACCGCCGTTCGCGAAACCCTCAGCAAGATGGATTTCAACTACAATTTCGTCAGGGAAGGGCACATGCCTCACAACATTCGGTACGCTCTTTACCTGCTCAACACCTCCGCTGAGGACTTCCAGGCCGCCATGGGTGAAATACAGGCCGGCTACCGGGCGCCTGAACGCGGTGCCGGCTTGAAGCAGGAAAATACTTGCCTTACCTTTTGCCATGACCGTACCTTGAAACCTGAAGTGGTATCATACGAAGGCAGCGACCTGCCGCATCAGCTCCATGTCCAGGAGCTCCAATTGGGATGTGCCGGTTGCCACTCGGTTACGGAACATGGAAAAACGGAAATAGATCAAACTCTGTGCGGGGAGTGTCATTAGAGGATAAGGAGGGTGGTTGCATGAGAAATATATTGCTCAAAGGGATACTGCTGTGGCTGATTCTTGGGGGATCGGCTCAAGCTCAGGATGATCGAGACTGCTTGACATGTCACGAAGACCCGGGCCTGAGCGGTCTCAATAATCGCGGCAAAGAAATCTCGATGTTGGTCAGGCCAGCCGCCCTGGACTCATCTATTCACCGAGGGCTGAGTTGCATCGAGTGTCACACGAGCCTTGAAGGTGTAGAGGATTATCCCCATGATGCAGCGCTGCCGTTGGTCGACTGTGCCGCCTGCCATGCTGATGTCGGCCGGGCCTATCTGAAACACGGCCGGCTGGAGTTGGGCGCGGATGAAGACATCCCGACCTGCGCCGATTGCCATGGCAAACATGACATTTTGCCGTCGACGGACCGCCATTCCCAGGTAAGTCCCGAGAAGGTCCCGGCCACCTGCGGTGTCTGCCATGAAGACATCGACCTTACTCAGAAGCATGACATTCTCTATGGCGATGCCATCATGGTCTTCAGGAGCAGTGTCCATGGCCGGGCCATATCTGGCGGTGTGTTGCTCGCTGCCTCTTGCAACGATTGTCACTCGACCGGTGGCAGCGCCCACCATATCTACGGACCTGGAGACCCGGAGTCGAGCATCAACCATTTCAACATACCCAGAACGTGTGGCCGCTGCCATTCCAGCGTGGAGGAGGAGTTCTGGGCTGGTATTCACGGCCAGTTCGTGGCGCGCGGCGAGACCGACGCTCCCGTTTGCACCAACTGCCACGGCGAGCACGGTATCATCTCACCGTCCGATCCCCGGTCGCCGGTAAGCCCCACCAGGGTCGCCGAAGCTACTTGCTCACCCTGTCACGAGTCGGCCTTTCTTAACGAGAAGTACGGCCTGCCGACGGGACGCTTGAAAACCTGGTATGATAGTTACCATGGCTTGAAAAGCAAAGCCGGTGATGTCACCGTCGCCAACTGCGCCTCCTGTCACGAGGCCCACCTGATACTTCCCGCAGCCGATCCTCGGTCCTCGGTCCATCCCGACAATCTGCAGCGCACCTGCGGTGATTGCCACCCTCGCATCTCCGCGGCCGTGGCGGCTACGCCGATCCACGAGGCACCGGGTATCTCACAAACCCCCGCGGCTAACGTTGTCAAGAAGATCTACATCGTGGCCATAATCGTGATTATCGGCTCCATGGTCATCCACTGGCTGATCGACCTGCGCAAGCAAATCAAATTGGTCAGACTCCGCGAGCAGTTCCAGCGCATGACCCTCAATGAAAC
>JAOUEU010000099.1 GCA_029858555.1 Candidatus Zixiibacteriota bacterium | reverse complement strand
GCTTCCGACGAAGCGGACGGTATACACGGTGCTTCGTTCTCCCCACGTCGACAAAAAGTCGCGGGAGCAGTTCGAAACGCGGATACACAAGCGCGTCATCGACATCTATGATTCGACGCCGCAGACGGTAGACGCTCTGATGAAGCTGGATTTGCCGGCCGGCGTGGACGTAGAGATTAAGACCTGATAAGGTTTTTGTTATGAAAGAGATCTTAGGCAAGAAGCTGGGTATGACCCGGATTTTCAGAGAGACCGGTGAGTCCGTTCCCGTAACCGTAATCGAGGCGGGGCCGTGCCCGGTGGTCTCGAAAAGGTCGGCTGAGAAGCACGGCTACAGAGCCTACCAGGTCGGTTTCGGGGATCGCCACCAGAGTCGTGTCAACAAGCCCCTGGCGGGTCATTTCGAGAAGGCGGGTGTAAAACCGTCGCAATGGCTCAGGGAAGTCCGTTTTGACGAGAGTGAGCTGGAGGTCGGAGCCGAGATAAAGGTCAGTGTCTTCAAACAGGGTGAGCACGTCGATGTTAGCGGCGTCTCGCGCGGCCTGGGCTTCGCCGGCACTATGAAGCGCCATAACTTTTCGGGGGCGAATAAGACGCACGGTCAGTCGGACCGCTGGCGCGCTCCCGGTTCCATCGGTCAGTCGTCATACCCGTCGCGGGTCTTCAAGGGTGTGCGAATGGCCGGGCGCATGGGCAATGAAAAGGTGACAGTTCTGAACCTGGAAATCGTCAAGATCATCGAAGATCAGAACTTGATGCTCGTAAGAGGCGCAGTTCCCGGCAACCGCGGTGGTCTGCTCAGGATTCGGCTGGCCAATCGCCGCTAAGTTTGGATGAAAGCTATGGATATTAAGGTTTATAATCAGGATGGTCAGGAAGTCGGTTCGGTTCAACTGAAGCCGGAGATTTTCGGCGTTGAGCCGAACGAAGCCGTGGTTCACCAGTATATCGTGAACTACCTGGCCCGTCAGCGGCAGGGTAACGCCAGCACGAAAGTGCGCCGCGAAGTCAGCGGCGGCGGCCGGAAACCCTGGCGGCAGAAGGGGACGGGGCGCGCCCGCGCGGGAACCATCCGCTCTCCGCTGTGGCGCGGTGGTGGCACGGTTTTCGGGCCCAAGCCCCGCGAATATGGGTACAAAATGCCCAAGAAGATGAAACGGCTGGCTCTCAGATCCATCTTCTCCGACAAAGCCCGCTCGGAGCGGATCAGGGTTCTGGACAAACTGCAGTTCGAGGAGATCAAGACCAGGGCAGTGGTAAACGTCCTGGCCAAGCTAAACCTCGAGGGGCGGAAGTGTCTCCTGCTCGACGAGGGCATGAATGAAAACCTGTCCATCTCCTGCCGCAACCTGGGCCGGGTCAAGTACTGCCGGGCCGCGCTGGCGAACGGTTACGATATGCTGGATGCTGATTACCTGGTGTTCACCAGGGCCGGCCTGGAGAAAGTCGAAGAGGTGTTCGCATGAAAGCTGATGCTCGTTCAGTGATCAAGTTGCATATCAGTACCGAGCGTTCGACCAAGTTGCGCGAGGAGAACAACGAGTATGTCTTCGAGGTGGTCAAGACGGCCAACAAGTACGTGATAAAGAAGGCCGTTGAAGAAGCCTTTAAGGTCAAAGTGGACTCTGTCAGGACGATAATCGTGCCGGGCAAGCTCAAGCGACTGAACCGTACGGAGGGGAAAACCGCAACGCGGAAAAAGGCCATCGTCCGGCTCAAAAAGGGTGAAGTGATATCTGTCTTTGAGAACGTGTAAATTAGGGTTGGTGTCAAGATATGGCTGTTAAAAAGTTTCGACCGGTTACGCCGTCACTGCGATTCAGGACAGTGTCGACATTCGAAGAGATAACCTCGACGGTGCCGGAGAAGTCTCTGCTGGAGCCCAATCACCGGACGGGCGGCCGAAACAACAAGGGACGTATCACGGCCTACTGCCGCGGCGGCGGTCACAAGCGTTTCTATCGCCAGATTGATTTCAAGCGCGGCAAGCATAACATTCCCGCCCGGGTAGCTTCGATTGAGTACGATCCCAACCGTTCCGCCCGTATTGCCCTGCTGCACTACCGCGACGGCGAGAAGCGCTATATTCTGGCGCCCGTGGATGTACGTGTGGATGATATGTTGATATCGGGCGAGGAAGTAGAATTCCGTTCGGGCAACGCCATGCCCCTGGGCCGCATGCTCCTGGGAACGTCGGTGCACAATATAGAGATGCGCCCCGGCAAGGGCGGTCAGCTGGTGCGTTCGGCCGGTTCCTACGCTCAGCTGGTGGCTAAGGAGGGCGGCAAGGTGGCTCTCAAGATGCCGTCGGGCGAAGTACGTTCGGTTTCGGCCAGATGTTATGCCACGATCGGCCAGATTTCAAACGTCGACCATAAGAACATCATCTGGGGCAAGGCCGGAGCGTCGCGATGGCGGGGACTGCGACCGTCGGTGCGCGGCGTGGCCATGAACCCGGTCGACCATCCCATGGGCGGCGGCGAAGGCAGAAGTTCCGGCGGCCGTCACCCCTGTACTCCCTGGGGCAAGAAGACCAAGGGACTCAAAACAAGAAGTAAGCGTAAACCGACGAATCATATTATTGAACCTCGCAAAGCCAAAAAGTAGGGACGGAGACAGAGAGAAATGCCTCGTTCACTGAAAAAAGGACCGTTTGTAGACGACAAGCTGTTGGCCAAGATCCAGGTCGCCAACGAGAGTGGTGAAAGAAGAGTGATCAAAACCTGGTCTCGTCGGTCGATGGTTTTGCCCGAATTCGTGGGACACACCCTCGCCGTGCACACCGGGAACAAGTTTGTCCCTATCTATATCACCGAGAATATGGTAGGCCATAAGTTGGGGGAATTCGCCCCGACGCGCACCTTCCGAGGACATGGCGGTAAGTTGGCCGAGAGAACCTCCAGGCTGAAGAGTTAGGGGATTTAGAGTATGTTGGTGAAAGCGACAGCGAGATTAAAATACGTAAGTATTCCGCCCCGGAAGATGCGTCTGGTTGCCAATCTGGTGAAAGGGATGCCGGTGGAGAAGGCCCTAAACATCCTCAACTTCACTCCGCGCCTGGCCGCCCATCACATTGCCAAGACTCTTAAGTCGGCGGCGGCCAACGCTCTTTCTTCGGAAGGTACCGATCATCTCAAGCCGGAAGACCTGGTGGTCAGTAATATTATCGTGGATGCGGCGCCGACCGCCAAGAGAATCCGTTTCCAGTCGATGGGCCGGGTTTTCCGTTACAAGAAGCGGTTCTGCCATCTGACGGTAATGCTCGAAGGTGAGATGGAGGTTCCGGAACCCAAGAAGGCAAGCATCCGCGGCAGGAAGAAGGCGGCTGCGGCGGAGACCGAAGAGGTCACGGCAGAGGCTGTCAAAAAGCCGGTCGTCAAGAAACCCGCGGTCAAGAAAAAGGTGCCCAGGAGACCGGCCATCAAGAAGACTGAAAAGCAGGTGCCCCGTCGGAAGACGGACACCAAGGCCAAGGGCACGATCAAACAGAGCCGGAAGAAAGTGTAGCGACGAAAGCAGACAGGTGAATATAAGGAGAGAGATTTGGGACAGAAGACACATCCCATTGGTTTGAGGCTCGGTGTTATTAAGTCGTGGAACAGCCGCTGGTTTGCGGCCGAACGCAATTTTGCCGATTTGGTTCATGAAGATATGCTGGTAAAGAAGTATATCTCGCGCCGTCTGGATAACGCCGGAGTCGCCAACGTCAACATTTCTCGTGCACCGAAGAAGGTGACCATCGATATTCACACTTCCCGACCCGGTATCGTCATCGGTCGTAAGGGAGCCGAAGTCGACAAGCTTCGCGAAGAGCTGCAGCTTCTGACCAACAAGGATATTATGCTCAACATCGTCGAGGTCAGAAAGCCCGAACTCAACGCGCAGTTAGTGGCTGACTCGGTAGCTCGTCAACTGGAGGGTCGCGTGTCCTTCCGCCGGGCCATGAAGAAGTCCCTGGCGGCGACTATGCGGATGGGCGCGGTTGGCATCAAGATTCAATGCGGCGGCCGCCTCGGCGGCGCCGAGATCGCCCGGTCGGAGAAATACCGCGAGGGTCGCGTGCCGCTGCACACTTTGCGGGCGGATATAGATTATGCCATTTCCACGGCCCGAACGACCTACGGTTCCATCGGCGTGAAGGTTTGGATATGCCGCGGGGAGATTCTGGATCAGAAGCAGGCTTTCAGGGGAGAAGAAGAAAAGAGGGAGACGGTGGAAGAAGCCCCGGCGGCGGCTCGGCCCAGACGGCCGCACCGTGGTGAGAAAGGTCGTAAACGTCCGCGTGGTCGCGTGCGGCGACCGGAAGCCAAACGCCCCGGGCAGCCGCCGAAAGGCCGGCGCCCCGAAGCCCCGCACCCGGAGAGTCGGCGACCCGAGGCTCCAGCCCCGGCTGCCGACAAGCCGAGGGCTGACTCCAGGGCCAAGGCTGACAAACCGTCGGCCGGCCCGGCCCGCCGACCCGATCAGGACGAATCCAAGTGATGTGGAGAAATAGCAGATGTTGATGCCTAAGAAGACCAAATTTCGCAAGCAGCAGCGAGGACGCCTGCGGGGCAAAGCCAAGGGCGGTTCTGCGGTCAGTTTCGGCGAGTTTGGTTTGAAAGCCCTGGAGCCCTGCTGGCTGACCAACCGTCAGATAGAAGCGGCTCGTGTGGCTATGACGCGGTATATCAAGCGTGGCGGCAAGGTGTGGATTCGAGTGTTTCCGGACAAGCCGGTCACCAAGAAACCGGCCGAGACGCGCATGGGCAAAGGCAAAGGCGCTCCGGAATACTGGGTGGCCGTGATTAAACCCGGACGTGTGCTCTTTGAGATTGAGGGCGTCTCGGAGGCCCTGGCGCGGGAAGCGCTGCGGCTGGCCTCCAACAAGCTGCCCATGAAGACCAGGTTCGTAACCCGTGAGGACACCGAAGGAGCTGGATGATGCTGAAGCTGCACACGCTGCGCGAACTGACCCGGGATGAACTGCTGCAGAAGAGGGTCGATCTTCTGGACGAACGTTTTAACCTCAATATGCGCAGGTCTCTGAAGGCGCTGGACAACCCCCTTCGCTTGAGGCAGATCCGCCGCGAGATTGCCAGGATCGAAACTGTTCTGAGAGAAGACGAGCTGGGTCTCCGGAAACTGGCGGAGAGCACCACGTCGGTCCTGTCGTCGTCGGCGTCCCGGAGCCGGTCCAAGAAGGCAAAAGAGGAAAAAGCAGAATAGAAGGCGTTAGATGACTGAGGCTGAGAAGAGAAATAACAGAAAGGTCCGTCAGGGGACGGTTGTTTCCGTCAAGATGGACAAGAGCATCGTGGTGCGGGTCGACCGAACCATGCGCCACCCGCGTTATAACAAGATTGTCCGTACGTCTTCGAAGTTATACGCCCACGACGAGAAGAATGACGCCAATCTCGGTGACGTCGTGCGCGTGATGGAGACCAGGCCCCTTTCCAAGACCAAGCACTGGCGGCTGGTGGAAGTGGTAACTCGGGCGAAGTAGCACAAACGAATTTGACAGTGATTATTGCAGGTGAGAGATAGATGATTCAGGAATACACAATGCTTTCAGTGGCGGACAACTCGGGCGCCAAAAAGGCCATGTGCTTCCGTATTCTCGGCGGGCGTAAGAAGTATGCCAGTATCGGCGACATAATCGTCGTGGCCGTGAAGGAAGCTATCCCGGGCGGGACCGTAAAGAAGTCGGAAGTCTGTAAGGCGGTGGTCGTTCGCACCACATCCGAATTGCGGCGCAAGGATGGTTCCTTGATTCGATTCTCGGACAACGCTGCGGTAATCATTAATGAGCAGAAGGAGCCGCGCGGCA
This sequence comes from Candidatus Zixiibacteriota bacterium, assembly GCA_029858555.1. Classification (GTDB taxonomy): domain Bacteria; phylum Zixibacteria; class MSB-5A5; order GN15; family FEB-12; genus DAOUUR01. The sequence goes on along the minus strand of JAOUEU010000099.1, from coordinate 5,037 downwards.
CGCGTATTTTCGGTCCGGTGGCTCGCGAATTGCGGGAAAAGCATTTTATGAAAATAATCTCGCTTGCCCCGGAGGTTCTTTAGAGGGTTTGGCTGGTTATGCGCATAAAGAAAAATGACACGGTTTATGTCCGGTCGGGTGTTGACAGAGGCAAGACCGGCAAGGTCCTCAGTGTCAACGTGAAAAAGCAGACGGCACTGGTCGAGGGCTGCAATATGAGAAAGAAGAATCAGCGGCCGACGCAGAAGCAGCCCAAGGGTGGTATCATTACGATCGAGATGCCCATCCACCTGAGCAATCTGGCGCCTTACAGCGCCAGCCTGGGCGGTCCAACAAAGGTCACGACCCGATTGATTGAGGATGCAGGCAAAAAGCGCAAGGTAAGAGTCTGCCGGAAAACCGGGGAGCAAATTTAGAGGTTTGAAAATATGGCCAGGTTGAAGGAAAAATATATCAAGGATATCGTGCCGAAGCTGATGAAGGACAACAAGTACCGGTCGGTCATGGAAGTTCCCCGGATAGACAAGATTACCGTCAACATCGGCGTCGGCGAGGCGACTCAGAATCCGAAGGCTCTGGAAGCAGTCATGGACGACCTGACCCGGATTACCGGGAGAAAACCGCGCGTAACCAAAGCCCGCAAGAGCATCTCGAATTTCAAGCTCCGTGAGGGTGTGGCCATCGGCTGTATGGTGACCCTTCGCCGCGAGGTGATGTATGAGTTTCTTGACCGCCTGGTGAATGTGGCGATGCCGCGCATCCGTGATTTCCGCGGGGTCAGCCCGAAGTCGTTTGACGGTCGGGGGAATTACAACCTCGGGCTGCTGGAGCAGATCATCTTTCCGGAAATAGACTACGATAAGATCGATAAGATTCGCGGAATGAATGTCACCATCACGACTACGGCCAGGACCGACGCAGAGGCTCGGCAGCTTCTGGCCGAGATGGGCATGCCGTTCCGAAAGTAGGAGACAGATGGCTAAGAAGTGTCTGATAGAGAAGCAAAGGCGAGAATCGCGTTTTAAAGTGCGCTCTTACAATCGCTGTCGTCGTTGTGGGCGGCCGCGGGCGTATATGCGTCGCTTCGGTCTTTGCCGGATTTGTTTCAGAGAAATGGCCCTGGCCGGCGATCTGCCCGGTGTCGTCAAAGCCAGTTGGTAATTAATTGGGTTTTTAGTTGTTGGAGTAAATCGATATGAACACGACCGACCCGGTTGCAGATTTATTGACCAGGATCAGGAATGCTTCCAAGGCGAAGAGGAACGCGGTCGATATTCCGGCTTCAAATCTGAAGCGGGAGATCGTCCGCATTCTGCAAGAGAGCAAGTATGTCAAAGATATGGTGGAGTTGCCGGACAACAAACAGGGCATTCTCCGCGTGTACCTGCAGTACGCCAAGGGTGACACCCCGGTCATCAAAGGCATCGAGCGGATTTCCCGACCGGGGTTGCGCAAGTACGTTGACGCCACCGAATTGCGGTTGTCCACCCATAACTCCCGCGGGATCATGGTCGTTTCGACTTCCAGGGGCATTTTGACCAACCACGAGGCCGCCAAGATGGGTATCGGCGGTGAAGTCATGTTAAGGTGCTGGTAGGGAAAGGACAGGAGCATGTCACGCGTAGGTAAAAAGCCGATACCGATTCCGAAGGATGCCAAGATCCAGATTGACGGTCCCAGCATAACCGTCACCGGCCCCAAGGGGACGCTGTCGAGGATTATCGCCGATGAAATTACGGCGGCTGTGGAGGACAACAATCTGGTGGTTATGCGGCCGTCCGACCAGAAGCGCCACCGTGCCCTGCACGGTCTGACCCGGGCCCTTCTGAACAATATGGTGGTCGGTGTTACCGCCGGATTTACGCGCGAGCTGCAAATCGTGGGCGTCGGCTATCGGGCGGAGATGAGAGGGAAGTACCTGGTGCTCAACCTGGGTTATTCGCATCCGATTGTCTTCGGAGCGCCCGAGGGTGTGAAAGTTTCCGTCGAGCCCAAGGAAAACAAGATAAAGGTTGAGGGTATCGATAAGGAATTGGTGGGCCAGACCGCCGCCAAGATTCGTTCTTTCCGCAAGCCGGAACCGTACAAGGGCAAGGGTGTGCGATACAAGGACGAACAGATTCGAACAAAAGCGGGTAAGACCGCCGGAGCATAACAGTTGGTGTAAGAAATGGCTGATAAGAACATTGTAAAATTTAACCGCTCCCAGAAGCGGCGTCGCCGCGTCCGCCGCAAAGTTCTCGGAACCGCTGAGCGCCCGCGGCTGACGGTCTCGAAGTCGCTGAAGAACATTTATGTTCAGATTATCGATGACGAAAAAGAGATAACTCTGGCGGCAGCCTCATCCGTGTCCAAAAACGTGGCGTCGGACATCAAGAAGAGCAAGAAGAAAATGAACAAGACGCAGGTGGCGGCAAAGGTCGGCGAGATCATAGCGCAGACCGCCAAGGAAAAGGGCATCGAGACGGTGGTTTTTGACCGCAATCGGAATCGGTATCATGGCCGCGTCAAGGCGGTGGCCGACGCCGCTCGAGAAGCCGGGTTGAAGTTTTAGAAGAGATAACGTTACTGATATATTAAGAGGTGGATGTTGGCTAGATACGATATGGACGGCCTCGAGTTCGAGGAAAAGGTTATCAACGTGAATCGTGTCGCCAAGGTGGTCAAGGGCGGCCGGCGGTTCAGCTTCACGGCCCTAGTAGTGGTCGGAGACAAGAAGGGCAAGGTCGGTGTCGGCCACGGCAAGGCCCCGGAAGTATCCGAGGCCATCCGTAAGGCCACCGAGGCTGCCAAGAAGGATATGGTGAACATAATTATCGTAAAAGGCACCATACCCCATCGAATCAACGGCAAGTTCGGCGCCACGACGGTGGTCATGAGACCGGCTTCGCCCGGCACCGGCGTTATTGCCGGCAGCGCCGTGCGCATGATTCTGGAAACGGTGGGGGTGCAGGACATCCTGGCCAAGTCCCTGGGAAGCCGCAACCCTTTTAACCTGGTAAAGGCCACGATGAACGGGCTGACCGACCTGAGTACGCGGGAGCAGGAGGATTCCTTCCGCGATGAGGCCGCCAGGAGTTGAAGCGGGATCGAGATAAATGGCAAAAGTAAAGATTACACAAATCAGAAGCACCATTGACCGGAAAGAGCCCCAGAAAAGAACCATCAAGGCGCTGGGGCTGGGCAAGCTGCACCGAACCGTCGTGCACAACGATACCCCGCAGATAAGGGGAATGATCAATGCGGTTTTGCACCTGGTCAAGGTGGAAGAGATAGATTAGAGGCACGGAGAGGTTGTCATGGAACTTCATACATTAAAACCTCCGGAAGGGTCGAAAAAGAATCGTAAGCGGGTCGGCCGGGGGCCCGGTAGCGGCCTGGGCAAAACTTCGGGTCGCGGCCACAAAGGCGCCGGCCAGCATGCCAGTCGACGGATAAAACGAGGCCACGAGGGCGGCCAGATGCCGCTGCATCGCCGTCTGCCCAAACGCGGTTTCACGAATATATTCAAAAGGGAATTCCAGGTAGTGAATGTCGCCCATCTGAGTCGCTGCAGCACCACGGAAATCACCGGCGAAACTCTGAAAGCGGCCGGGCTGATTCACAGTCTCACGATTCCCATCAAAGTTCTTGGTAACGGCGAGTTGGACAAGGCATACAATGTCAAGGCTGCGGCCTTCTCGAAAACGGCTGTCGCCAAGATCGAGGCGGCCGGCGGAAAAGCCGAGGTGATTTAGTGCTGGAAACTTTCAAGTCGATCTTCAAGGTTGAAGAGCTCAGAAAAAGGATTTTCTTCACTCTGGCTTTGCTGGTGGTCTACCGTATTGGCGGGCATATCCCGACCCCCGGGGTCGACGGCTCGGTAATTGCCCAGGCCCTTTCCTCCAACTCGATTTTCGGCCTCCTGGACCTTTTTGCCGGCGGGGCCTTTGCCAAGGCGACTATCTTTGCCCTCGGCATTATGCCATATATATCTGCCTCCATTATGTTGCAGTTGCTGGGCGCGGTGGTGCCGTACCTGCAGCGTCTGCAGCGCGAAGGTGAAGAAGGTCGGCGCAAGATTACGCAGTATACCCGTTACCTGACCGTGCTGATCGCGGCCCTCCAGGCATGGGGAACGGCGGGCTTTCTGACAACCATCAATTTCAACGGTGTCCAGGCCGTTCATATGAACACGACCGGCTTCATCGTGCTGACCATCCTGACGTTTACATGCGGGTGTATTTTCATCATGTGGCTCGGCGAGCAGATTACCGAGCGCGGTATCGGCAACGGCATCTCGCTTATTATTTTCATCGGTATTATCGCCCGTTTCCCCGACGCCGTGATCGGCGAAGTCCAGTTGCTGTGGCACGGCAGCCGCAGTTTTGTCACGGAGGTGGCCATGGTAAGTATGATGATCCTGGTGGTCGCGGCCGTGATCCTGGTAACGAGAGCACAACGCAAGATTCCGGTACAGTATCCCCGCAAGGTGGTCGGCAGGAAAGTGTTCGGCGGACAGTCCACGCACCTGCCGCTGTCGGTCAATTCGGCCGGTGTTATCCCGATCATTTTCGCCCAGTCGATCATGTTCCTGCCCTCGACGGCGGCCCAGCTTTTCCCGAACACGGACTGGGTGCAGAACCTGGTGGCGGTCTGGCTGGCTCCCGGGGGAGCCTGGTACTCGATCGTCTACGGTCTGATAATCGTATTTTTTGCTTATTTTTATACGGCCATCGTCTTCAATCCCATGGAAATCGCCGACAACATGCGTCGCAACGGCGGTTATATCCCCGGTATCAGGCCGGGGAAGAATACGTCCGAATACGTTGAGAAAATTCTGACCCGGATCACTTTGCCGGGCGCCATTTTCTTTGCCATGATAGCCATTCTGCCGTGGATTCTCATCAGCCGGGCCAACGTCCAGTTCTTTTTCGGCGGCACCGGTCTGCTGATTGTTGTGGGTGTCGCCCTGGATACGCTGCAGCAGATAGAGTCACACCTCTTGATGCGCCACTATGAGGGATTCATGAAGAAGGGCAGAATCCGCGGGAGGGC
>JAOUEU010000366.1 GCA_029858555.1 Candidatus Zixiibacteriota bacterium | reverse complement strand
GGTCGGAGAGAATGGCACTATTCTTCGCACCACCAACGGCGGGCTAAGCTGGCTCCCCCAGACGAGCGGCACGACCGCATTGCTCTTCGGCGTGTGCTTCACCGACGCCAATACGGGCACGGCGGTAGGTGATTTTGGCACTATCCTTCGAACAACCAACGGCGGGACCAACTGGGTCAGCCAGACGAGCGGAACGACCGTATGGCTCTACGGCGTGTGTTTCACCGACGCGAATACGGGCACGGCGGTGGGAGAAAACGGCACTATCCGTCGAACTACCAACGGCGGGGTCACGTGGGTCGGCCAGACAAGCAACATAGGCGACGACCTTTTCGACGTTTGCTTCATCGATGCGAATACGAGCACGGCGGTGGGTGGTTCCGGCACTATCCTTCGGACTACCAATGGCGGGGCGAACTGGACGAGTCAGAACAGCAGCATATGCACGGGAGATCTCAGGGCAGTTTGCTTCACTGACGCCAACACGGGCACGGCGGTTGGTAATGACGGTGCTATCATCCGGACGACCAACGGCGGGACCACCTGGGTCAGCCAGAACGGCGGCACGGATGAATATCTATGGGGGGTCTGCTTCACCGACGCCAATACGGGCACGGCGGTGGGAGGCCATGGCACTATCCGTCGCACGACCGACGGCGGGGCTACCTGGGTCAGCCAGACGAGCGGCACTACGGAGTATCTCCGCGGCGTGTGCTTCACCGATGGCAATACGGGCACCGCGGTGGGGGAAAACGGTATCATCCTTCGAACAACCAACGGCGGGGCTACGTGGGTCAGTCAGACAAGCGGCATAACGGACGATCTCAACGGCGTGTGCTTCACCGATGTGAATACCGGCACGGTAGTGGGAAATGACGGCGTTATCCGTCGAACAACCAATGGGGGACTCACGTGGCTCAGTCAGACGAGCGGCACGACCGATGGTCTCCGGGACGTCTGCTTCACCGACGCCAACACGGGCACGGCGGTGGGAGGAAGCGGCTTGGGGAGCGCCATTATCCTTCGAACAACCGACGGGGGAATTACCTGGGTCAGCCAGACCAGCGGCACGAACAATGCGCTTTATGACGTTTCCTTCACCGATGCGAACACGGGCATGGTGGTCGGAAACATGGGTACTATCCTCCGAACAACCGATGGTGGGGCCACCTGGGTCAGCCAAACGAGCGGCACGTTTGAATTGCTGTACGCGATTTCATGCAGCTCCGCAAATACGGCCACAGCGGTGGGAATGTACGGCACAATACTTCGCGGGACAGCCGGAAACTGAGGGCGGGCGAATTGCTTTTGGTGCGGTCAGGAAGCAAGGCCTGACCGCACCGCTCATCTCGGGTCTGGTAATGTAAAGGTCGGGGAGGCTAATTCAAATCAACCGCAAAGCTGTCCGGGAAACTTAACGCGACCTCGGCGACAGGCATATCTGCATGAGAAGGTCCACTTTGTGTGGATTGTTCTCATGTCAGACACTCTCCCCCACTTAATCGTTGACTTGGATGTCATGTTTCCGTACCTTGACCAGAAGCGCAGTTGCATCGCGCCAACACAGACTATCGGAAAAATCTATTAGTGTAGTGTCGAAACGGCGAGGGACTCAGGACACTGCCCATATACAATTCTCTTAACAGATTCGTGAGGAGGATCCATGCATAAAAGGTCATTTCTCAGTTTGCCGGCTCTCGTGGCGGTCATATCGGTCGCAGCGATATTGCTGGTCGGCTGTTCGGATGACAATCCGGTGGCGCCACCTGCGAAACCGCCGGAGACGCTGAACTGGGTATGGCAGAATCCGTTGCCTCAAGGCAATACTCTCAACGACGTCTCTTTCGTTAGTGCGGATGTGGGAACAGCCGTTGGTGATGCCGGCACCATTATCCGAACCACGGACGGCGGGGCTACATGGACCGTTCAGAAAAGCGGCACGACGACTTATCTCAGGGCAGTCTCATTCACCGATGCCAACACGGGCACGGCGGTGGGAGATAACGGCACTATCCTTCGGACCACCAACGGCGGGGCTACGTGGACGTTTCAGAAAAGCGGCACGACCGACGGCCTCGGCGATGTGTGCTTCACTGACGCCAATACGGGGACGGCGGTGGGGGGTAACGGCACTATTCTTCGAACAACGAACGGCGGGGCTACGTGGGTCAGCCAAACAAGCGGCACTACGCAGCTTCTCTACGGCGTTTGCTTCACCGACGCGAATACGGGCACGGCGGTGGGAACCAATGGCACTATTCTTCGAACAACGAACGGCGGGGCTACGTGGGTCAGCCAAACAAGCGGCACTACGCAGCTTCTCTACGGCGTTTGCTTCACCGACGCGAATACGGGCACGGCGGTGGGAACCAATGGCGCTATTCTTCGAACAACGGACGGCGGGGCTACGTGGGTCAACGTGACGAGCGGCACGTATCGCGGCCTCTTCGATGTGTCCTTCACGGACGCAGACACGGGTACGGTGGTCGGAGAGAATGGTACTATTCTTCGCACCACCAACGGCGGGCTAAGCTGGCTCCCCCAGACGAGCGGCACGACCGCATTGCTCTTCGGCGTGTGCTTCACCGACGCCAATACGGGCACGGCGGTAGGTGATTTTGGCACT
>JAOUEU010000365.1 GCA_029858555.1 Candidatus Zixiibacteriota bacterium | reverse complement strand
CTCGTTCAGCGATACCCTGACGAGAAAATAGCCTGGATGGAATTGGCGTACTATGCCAAAACAGACCGGCGGTACGAAGAGGCCGTTCACTACCTGCAGCGGTCGCTGGAGGCTGACCCGTATTACGGTGACGGCATGAGCTCCCTGGCGTACGCGTACCTGGACATGGACGATTTCCCGCAGGCCCTGGCGACTGCCAATGCCTATGTGGAACTGGATCCGGATGAACCTGATCCCTATGATACAAGGGGTGAGATTTACGCTACCTACGGCATGCTCGATGACGCTATCGCTGATTATAAAACGGCCACAGGACTGAAGCCGGATTTCGCAAACTACAACGCCCTTACAATCCTGGGACGGTTATACGTGTTCAAAGGCGATTACGAACGGGCGCGGAGCTGCTTCCGGCAGGTGATTGCTGCGGCCAATATTAAGATGAGGTTACTGGCCCGGGTCTGCTTGCCGATGGCGTCGTTGTACCAGGGGAAATTGGCCGAGGCCCTGAGTGAGCTGGACGACGCCATTGCTGCCGACCGGCTGGAGATGGCCGCTGCCGCAAGTCGCGACTACGCGGCTCTTAAGTACGTGGTACGCAGTAGAATTCTATTGAAAACAGGGGACCCGTCCGGTGCCGTTACGGCCATGGAGGATGCCCTCGCGCTTGTTGGGGAAGAAGATCTCGATCTCAGAATCAAATACCTCGTTCACTATGCCTATGTGTTGGAGACAACCGGTCACTCCAAGCGGGCCCAACAGGTTCTCTCTGAGCTGCGCCAGAATATGGCAGAAAAGAAGGTGAACCAGGAGAGCTACTGGAAGGCCCTGGGGATGGTTGCGTATACCGGAGGCGACTTACAAGAGGCGATCGCGAACCTGGAGAAATTTACCGATCCGACAGTACGTGGATTTGACAGTCGTTTCTTTCTGGCCAGGGCCTACATGGACGCCCGGCGATCTGCCGAGGCATCAGCGGAATTCGAACAGATTCTGACGAATTTCAACGATTGGAGACGCCTTTTCGCAGGCACCTGGTCTGTGGAAGCCTACTATTATTCGGGGCTGACCGAGGAGCGCCTGGGCCATGTGTCAGTTGCCGTCGAGCGTTATGAAAAGTTCCTTGAGATATGGGCGGATGCCGATAAGTCATTGACACTTGTGGCAGATGCCCGGACCCGTCTGTCTCAACTAAAACCGGGATTCTAACATACTACCCAGATACTGGGGTGTCGACTCCCGCAGTACGGGGATCAGGCTTAGCCTGGAGAGATCAGGCAAGGCGCCTAACTCCATTCCTCATTTTTCCACAGTAAAACTCGATTAAGATTGCTGAATCTGGCCCGCGCCGCGCAAGAAAACGCCGGGATTTCCATCTATAATCAACGGATGCCCGAGTAATCGCAGGGATACGCGTTGCATCTCTCGATTGGAGACCGGTTGTAGTCCTTGGGCAACGAGCTGGCTGACCGCGATTGGTACCGGCTCACAAGTCACAGCGACGAACAGAGCGGCGACTCAGGATGTATGTGGGTTGGCGGCGATAGCGAGTCCTCTTTTGCTGCTATCGATTTCTGGAAGTTCTTCGGCTCGCCCGGACCCTGCTCCCGAGAGCCGCACTTATCGGAAAGGAGAACTATTCCTATGTTCGAGTCAGGAAGTCTAACAGGCGCGACCCGCAAGCTGATTGTCATCTTTTTCTTCGCCATTGTTCTGGTCGTTATGGTGGGACCGGGCGGCCGGGCTGGGGCAACTATAATCAATGTCCCTGCCGATCAACCAAGCATCCAGGCGGGAATCGAAATTGCCATGAATGGGGACACCGTCCTGGTGGCACCCGGCCTGTACTATGAGAATATCGATTTCCGATCCAAGGAAATCGTGGTCTCCAGCCATTTCCTGCTGGACCAGGATCCGCAATATATTTTCAGCACGATCATTGACGGCAGTCAGCCGGTGCACAGTGATTCGGCAAGCTGCGTCAGGATCCTCTGCACCGGTACTCAGGCGCCGGTTATTCAGGGATTCAGTCTTACCGGCGGGACCGGTACTCTGTACCGCGACCCATTCGAATCGACACGATACAACCATGGCGGCGGGATCGCTACTGACTACGGCGCTCCTGTAATTCGATACAATTATATCCACCATAACATCAGTGACGCCGCCAGGCCCATGGGTGGCGGCGGCATGTTTTTGCAGCGCGGCCAGCCGGTAGTTACCAACAATATCATCGTTCACAACACCGCGAAGTACGGCTGCGGGATAGGCCTCAGCTACGCCACTCCCGTTTTCCGCAACAATGTCATCGCCTATAACTCCGGCGGGTTGCAGTATGGCGGCGGCGGCATCTATCAATGGCAGAGAGGCGGTCTCTACGAAAACAACACCGTCGTCTATAACGAATCGATAGAGCCGGGAGGCGGGATCAAGATTCTCTCGGCTTTACCCACCATACGCAACACCATTATCCGGGGCAACCAGGCGCCGTCCGGGGAGCAATTGTACATGCCGTCGTCAGCTGCTACCGTGGAGTACTGTAACATCGAAGGTGTCGATACCGGCCTTGGCAACATCAATGCCGACCCCCTGTTCGTCGGCGACTGGTTCTATACACCTTCCGGCTCGCCGTGCATTGAC
>JAOUEU010000364.1 GCA_029858555.1 Candidatus Zixiibacteriota bacterium | reverse complement strand
AACAGCGGCGAGGCGTAGCGGACCGGGTCCACCAGGTACAGAATTCCCGACATCCCGAGGTTGCCCACCACGAAACCCAGGGGGATCTGCCACGGTACTTTTCTGGTCAGCAGCAAAAAGAGTCCCCCGGCCACCAAATAGAGCACCAGGCCGTTGCCGATTCCGGCCACCTGTCTTCCCAGCAGCAAATCCTGCCAATGGTAAAAGTGCTCGGCGCTTCCCCCGAATGTCTTAATCAGCCTCACGGGTTCAATCATTTTCACGGCCCAGTCCAGAGACACCAGGGCGGCGGTATAGTCCATGCGATCGCGCCACGACACCAGAAGCATGGCATAACTGAGAAGGGCCGGATGCACCGGGTAGGCACCGACGCCGCCGAAGAGCCGTTTAGCCAGCACGATCATGATAAAGCATCCGACCAGTATGAGCCACCAGGGAGCGTTGCACGGCATCAAGAAGGCGAATATGACCGCCATGAGAACGCTGCTCCAGTTGGTGGTCTTATCTTTGGACGGCACCACGTACCCGGCCAGGGCATCCAGACCTACGGAGAAGGCCACCGCCAGGCCCAGCACCCGGACTGATTGCCAGCCGAAGAGCCACAGGCTGGCGACGGCGGCCGGCAGGAGAGCCAGCAACCACAGCTTGTGAGTGCCGGCCAGACCGCTGCGATCCCGCCAATGGGGACTGGAGGCAACATTCAATCGTTCACTTCTGTCGTTCATCGGTCTACCCATCAAATTGATTGCACATTTGAATCAATTGCACGAGCGGCCGGTGCGACGGACAGACGTAGGCGCACAGACCACACTCAGTGCAGGCTTCGGGGTGATACCCCCTGGCCTCGGCCAGCAGGCCATACTCAACATAGCGGTTGATCAGATGGACTTGCAGGTTCACAGGACAGGATCGAGTGCACCGACCGCAGTTGATGCAGGTCAGATTGATATCCTTCGGGATCGATTCCTCCGGCATCAGATAGACGCCGTGGCTCGATTTGGTCAGCGGCGTCTCATGGCTGTACTGGGCGATCCCTTTCATCGGTCCCCCTACCAGCAGACGAACATGGTTGTCTTCGTCCAGAGCCAGCTTTCTGAGGACCGCCTTTATGGGAGTGCCGATGGGCACGCGCACAGTCGTCGGCCGGGGGATGCGGCAGCCGGCGACGGTCACGTGTTTTTCCACAAATGGCCCGGCGCCGTCCAGAGCATCGACCATCGCCAGGAGATATTCCACCGACAGAACCGCTACCCCCATTTTTCGATAAGGCACCAGGTTGGGAACGTCAACTCCGGTCAGACGAGGCACCACCAGACGCTCAATACGATGCTTGTAATTGTCCGGTATGCCGGCAACGTTCACACCGCCGCCCAGTCTTTCCCTTGTCCATGCCGCCATATTTCCGGGAGTGGTCAACCAGATGGCAGCGTTCGGCGCAATGGCACTCAGCATTTTCATGCCGACGGCGACTTTTTCCACACGGTGGCGCAGCAGCAACTCGAAGGCGAAAATACTGGGCTCTTCGTTGGCGCCCTTGATAACTATCTGCCTCACTTCGGGAAAGTCCTCCACGGATTCTTCGTGGTGGAATTTTCCGGGCATGGTCCAGGGCGACACCACCCCGAGTGCCATCTGCCGCTGGACGCGGGTGGCCCTCTGAAAGGAGACGCCGTACTGATTGAAAAGCTCGTTGACTTCCAAAGGCGGCTGATCATCCCGCTCAATAACCACCGCGGGAACATTGAAGCTTCGCGCCGTCCATATCGCCTTTATCTCCCGGACGGTCCCGCTGACGGATGCATGGACGCAGTTGCCGATAGTGGAACGGCCGATTATCTGATTCTTCCGCACTCTGTCGCCGGCCTGAACCAGCGGTTTATAGAGAACCTGGCCGGGGTACTCGAGCGGGATTATCACCTGGTCGGGTTCGACGACAGTGGAAATATCATCGTGACATTCGGTGAATTTCGGCACGTGGCCAAGGGGCCTGAAAACCTCGGCAATCAGACTCATTTTCGTATCCTGGTTGTTTGCTTCATTTCAGATGACACCTCTCACAGCGGGTGGAACCATCGGCGGCGGCGAACATATCCCGCTTCTCGTTGAAATGACACCGGTTACATTGCTCGTGGTAAACGGTGCTGATGGGCCGCGTATTATGGCAGCCCTCGCAGCCTTGACCGTGTATCTCACGCATCTCGTCGTGTCCCAGAGCGTCGCCGGTGTAGTCGTCATCATGACATTCGCCGCAGGCCACGATCGCCTGGTCGGATTCCTGGGCGCCGGGGTGGCAGTCGCGGCACGAACGGGCCTGCTTCGAATCGTCAACCTGGTGACATGTCTGGCACGTGTGCGCATCTACCGCGATGAAATCGGCGTGCTCAAAATCTTCAGCCGCCACCTCGTCGCCGTGGCAATCCGCACAATCCTGACGCTCATCCGCCAGCAGCAAAGTGTGGTGACAGGTGGCGCAACCGTCGGACATATCGACGTGGCGGGCGTGCTCAAAAAGCACGGCACCGCCGGAATTCCGCAGGTAGAAACGACCGGTGTCTACCGATTCGCCGGACGTCCACATGGCCACGATGGCGGCCAGGGCGGCCACAACGGTGAGCGCCAGCAACGGCCCGGGCCGGCTGGGTTTGGCG
>JAOUEU010000098.1 GCA_029858555.1 Candidatus Zixiibacteriota bacterium | reverse complement strand
GATGCGGATCGCTCGGTAAAAAACGTAGCCGAACAGAAGCAGCACAATCGCCCCCCCCCAGAGGCCGAATTCCTCGCCCAGAACGGAAAAAACAAAATCCGTATGGCGCTCCGGCAGAAAATCCAGCCGCGTCTGCGAACCGTTCAGAAAACCCTTGCCCAGCGCCCCCCCGGAACCAATCGCAATCTTGGATTGGATTATCTGGTAGCCCGCCCCCCGGGCGTCACGACCCGGGTCGATGAACGCCAGGATACGAAGTTTCTGATAATCGGCCAATCGTCCCCACACGAACGGCGTGATTATCCCGAAGGCCAGGTTGGCGATCACTGTCACCACTCCGAAAGTCATCCCCGGTCGGAAAAGAAACATGATTATCAGGAGCAACACGATATACATCGCCCAGGCCAGCCAGTGAAAAGCCATAACCAGAGAAACAATGGGCGAGAGAATCAGCACCATGTACAACGGCGACAGACCCGACCAGAACCAGAGCGCAAACAGAAGCACCAAAAACACCAGTGACGTGCCCAGGTCAGGCTGCCGCAGGATGAGCGCCACCGGGATCAGCGTCAGGATCCCCGACAGGGCCAGCCTTCGCTTGGAGGCAGCCGGCAGTTTCGTGTAAGCGAAAAAACGCGAAAGCGCCAGCAACAGCGCCACCTTCGCGATATCGGACGGCGTCAGGCTTATCGGTCCGAACGAAAACCACCGCGTCGCCCCCGTCCGTGTCGCACCGACAAAGAGCACCACAACCAGCAGGGCGACAGAGACACCGTACAGCAGGTAGGCACTCAGGTCAAACAGCCTGAGGGGCAGATGAATCACGACCGCGAATATCAGCAGCGATACGAACAGCCATATGAGCTGGCGCTGGTAGTAGGTCTTGCTGTAATCCGAACTCTCGTAGTATTGCGCCGAGAAAACGAGCATGATGCCGATCAGCGACAGCAGCAGTACGGCCGTGATTAGCTTCCAGTCAAGTTCACGATAATTCAGCATCAGTCGCCCCCGACTTTGCCCGTCATAGTCACCTGCTCGGCGGCAAATTTCTTGGCCATGTACGCGTCCAGAATCTGTTTGACAATGGGTGCCGCCACGTCCGAACCATGACCGGCGTTTTCTACGATGGCGCACACAACAATCTCCGGCTCCTCCAGGGGGGCCACCCCCACGAACCAGGCGTGATTCTCCCCGTGCGGGTTCTCAGCCGTCCCCGTCTTCCCGCCCAGCCGGTACTTACGGCTGCGCAAAGATTTGGCCGTCCCGTGCTCGCCCTCGACTACCAGCCGGAGCCCTTCCAGGAGAACCTCCAGCGTCGCGGGTGAAAAAGGCAGCCGGAACGACGCCACCGGCGTCACCGAGGCTTCTTCGCCGTCCGGTCTGAGGATTTTCTTTATCAGGTGCGGCCGATAGACGAGACCGTCATTGGCCAGTCCGCAATAGAACTGCGCCAGTTGCAGCGGCGTTACCAGTATCTCGCCCTGGCCTATCGAATTGTTCAGAACCAGCCCGTTGGTCCACTTCTTCTCGCCGTAGCGCTCGTCGTAATAGTCCGTCGTCGGTATCAAGCCCGGTGACTCACCCGGAAGATCAACACCGGTGAGGCGGCCGAAACCGCGTCGCGTGAAATAGGCGCTCAGTTCATCAATACCCAGTTTCAGACCCAACTGGTACATAAAGACATCGCACGACTGCTCCAGCGAGGCCGCCGCCGCCAGCGCCCCGTGACCTTCCGGCCGCCAGCACCGGAAGGTGCGATTGCCGAAACGGTAGCCGCCGTAGCAGGATTTGAGCGTCGTGTTCCTGTTGATCAGGTTCTCTTCAAGGGCCGCTCCCACCGTTACGAACTTGACGGTCGAACCGGGCGGATACAGCCCGTTCAGGAGTCGGTTCAGAAGAGGGTGCGTTGAATCGCTCGAGATCTGTTGCCACAAGTCGGCTGGTATCACTGAAGAAAATATGTTGGCATCGTACCCGGGATAGGAAGTCATGGCCAGGATTTCGCCGTTGCGCGGATCCAGCGCGATTACAGCGCCACAGCAAAACGTGTCAAGAGCGTTCACACAGGCCCGCTGCAGGTCGATGTCCACGGTCAACTCGATATCCGCCCCGGGCACGGCCGGTATAGGTTGCTTCTCCTCGTACGTCCCGATAATCAGGCCCGATGCCGACACCTCGATGTACTCGGTTCCCTCGCGGCCCCGCAGCAGAAAATCATAATATCTCTCCAGCCCCTTCTTGCCGATCATACTGCCCAGGCGGTAATCGATCGGCGCGCTGCGCTTCAGGTCGTCCTCCGAAACCTCGCCCACATATCCCGTGTATGACTCCGCCCGCAACTCGCCGGTATACTGGCGAACGCGTTCCATCTGGTAGCTGACACCCGGAAACTTCGCGTTCTGCTCCTCCAGAACGGCCACCACTTCAAAAGCGATATCCCGCTTGACCGCGGCCGGCTGGTAACGACTGACCTCGTTCTTCCGAATACGCTTCCGTATCTCCAGCGTGTCCAGACCGATCAACTCCGACAGACGGGGAACGGTCACGCCCGCGACCTCCTCGGCCGGAACCACCGAGACCGTGTACGAAGGGCGATTGTCGATAACCACTCGCCTCTCGCGGTCGCTCACCAGCCCGCGCGGCGGGATAATCGGCACCACCCGGATTCGGTTGTTCTCCGACTGCTCTGCCAGCTCGGCGTGATCCGCCACCTGCAGCTTGACCAGTCCCGCCAGCAGAGCCGCCAGGATAACACCCACCAGCACCAGTGTCACCTTCTCGCGCCCCGCTATGGAAAGCTTAAACCGTACCATGAAATCTAAAAAATCGACCGGATTTTCCGAACGGTAATTCTCTTCTCCTTGACGAGAAAGAAGAGCCATGCCACCAGGGTCGTATAAACCGCGCCCGTGACCGCGTTAACCGCCAGCCGATACCAGAAGGCGTCCGTTCGCACAATTATCAGCGTGAGCAGATTGTGAACCAGCACGCCGCCCAGAACCAGAAGCAGCTTGGCGTTGAGAGAATCAAGGTTGAGCCGCTCGCGCATATGAAAAGCCGCCAGCCCGATACCCGCCAGCGTCAGCGCCTGCCAGCCCATAACTCCGGGAATGCCCGCTGCCGCCACCAGACCCGCCACAAAACCGAACCACACCGCCGTCATCTCCGTCCGGTAAATCGCCACCAGGATCACCATCATTGCCGCCAGGTTGATGGCCGCCCCGAATATGCCGGTGATATCCTTCCAGATCACCTGATGCATTGCCAGAAGAAGAAAATACAAAACGAACGGTATTATCCTGATCATAGCGTGTCCGGCCTCAGTATGAAAAGTTCCTCGATGGAATGAAAATTCACGGCCGGACTGAGCTTCACCGTGCAGAAAGGCTCACGCTCCGGACGCTCTACCGACACGACCGTGCCGACCTGCAGACCCGGGGGATATACCCCCCCCAGCCCCGATGAAAGAATCTGATCCCCAATTTCGATCGTACCCTGGACCGGAAAGTTGTCCAGCATCATCCCACCCGTCGTCAGATAACGGACAATACCCATCTCGCGGCTCGCGGCCACCCTGGCCGCCACCCGGTTCAGCGGATCCGTCAGCAGTTGAACCGTGGCGAAATCGGCCGACACCGCCACCACCCGACCCACCAGGCCTTCCTGGTTCACGATCGACTGGTCGACGAAGATGGAATCCTTCCAGCCGCGGTTGATCAGCGCCGCCGTCGGCAGCTCAAAACCGTAAACCGCCACCACCTTGGCCGGTATGATCTTGAAACCCGACAGAGCCTCGAAACCCAGAATTGAACGAAGTCGGGCGTTCTCGCGGCGGGCCTCTTCCAGCAGCGACAGCTTCACTGAGGCATCCACCAGCTTCTCCCTTAGCTGCTGGCTCTCCACCGCCTTCTGGCTCAATTCGAGAACACTGGTTTTTAACAGGTAAAAAGGACTATACGTAGCGGCCGTGATAGCCCGGCTGGTATGGCCGTTGAGATCGAGCGCACCGGTTATGAGAATAACCGCCAGGGCAACAACCGCCATCAGCTGTATTGTACGCCATCTCCGGGCAAGTAGAGTTGAGACAACACCCATCGTCTATCGGCATCCCTGCCACGAATAAATCAGTTTACATTATCGATCAATGTCAGAACGTCGCCCGGGGATGTGACCGAGAGCAGCCGCTGACGGTTTTCTTCCGATTTCATCAGATATGAAAGACGCGCCATGACGTTCAGGTGGGCGCCAATCGCATCCTCGGGTGCCGCAATAAGAAAAAACAGGTGAACCGGCTGACGGTCCATGGCATCGAAATTGATGCCCTTGAGGCTCCGTCCAAAAGCAATGACTATTCCCTTGACGGCTTTGGTCTTGGCGTGCGGAAAAGCCACCCCGTAACCCACGCCGGTGGTCACCAGGTCCTCCCGCTGCTTGATGTCTCGAAGCAGAGATTCGTGGTCGGTGACCATGTTCGAGCCGGCCACCAGCCCGACCAACTCCTCGATGACCTCGTCCTTGGTTTGCGCTTTCAGGTCGAATACTACCAGGGATTCGTCACAGAATTTAGAAAGCTTCATCTACCATCCTTCTTTACAGTTTCTCGGCCTCGTCGATCAACAATACCGGGATGTTGTCCTCCACCCGGTAGGCCAGCTTACAGGCCTCGCAGACCAAACGATCTTCCGTTTCTTCGTACTCGAGCTTTCCCTTACACTTGGGACATACCAGCTTCTCGAGAAGCTTCTCCGGCAGCGGCATACTCCCTCCTTCTGTTACTCGTCGAACTCCCCGATCCGACGGTATTTTTCCATTCTCTCGGCCAGGAGTTCCTCGGTCGACTTAGCCTTCAATTCTTCCAGCGCCGAGATTATTTCCCGCTTGACCCGTTCGGCGGTCGCCTCGGGATCATTGTGTGCCCCCGCCGGCGGCTCGGCAATGACCTTGTCGATAATCCTCAGTTCCATCAGGTCCGCCGACGTCAACTTGAGAGCCTCGGCCGCCTGGAAACCCTTGGCGGAATCGCGCCACAAAATAGCGGCGCACGCCTCCGGTGAAATCACCGAGTACCACGAATACTCCAGCATCATGACCCGATCGCCCACGCCGATGCCGAGGGCTCCCCCCGAAGCTCCTTCACCCACTATGATAATCACAATGGGGACTGTCAGCCGCGACATTTCCCTGATGTTACGCGCGATGGCCTCCGCCTGACCGCGCTCCTCGGCCCCGATGCCCGGGTAGGCACCCGGAGTATCGATCAGGATCACTATCGGCAGGGCAAACTTCTCGGCCAGGTGGAAAAGCCTCAGCGCCTTCCGGTATCCCTCGGGATGCATCATGCCGAAATTCCGGCGCAGTTTCTCCTTCGTGTCCCGGCCCTTCTGCTGACCGACAATCATTACCGGCTGGTTATCAATATAGGCAAAACCACCCACCAGCGCCTTGTCATCCGCAAACCCCCGGTCACCGTGGAGTTCCACAAACCCGGTCGCTATCATGCCGATGTAGTCAAGCGTGTACGGCCGTCTGGGGTGCCGCGAAAGCTGCACTGTCTGCCAGCGCGTGAGATTGCTGTAAATCTCCTTGCGCAGCTTCTCCAGTTTCTTCTCGAAGGAAGCTATTTCCCCGGCCATCTCGATGCTCTCCCCCATCGAAAAATCCTTCATGTCGGATATCTTCTTTTCCAACTCGATGATCGGACGTTCAAAATCAAGGTACGTACGCTCGGCCATTTTTATCTCATACCCCTTTATGTCTACTTTCAAACCCGCGCGACCTATCAAACCTTTTGCGCGGGAATAGGTTGGTCATTAAGATAAAAAATAGAGCGAAAATAACAACCATAAAAGCAACTAAAATTCCGAAGACAAGCCGCCGGTTCCAGAAAAACATGGCCAGTGCAAACCCTCCGAAAACCGCCGCCAGGGCGTAAAAAACGAGCACCACCTGGCGCGGGGATAATCCCGCCAGCGACAGGTAGTGAAACAAATGCCGCCGGTCGGCTTTCATGATATTCTTGCCCGAGGCCAGACGCCGGCCAAACGAGGAAAGCGTCTCCAGTATCGGCACTCCCAGCGCCAGCAGGGGAACGTACAAGGCGGCGGCGGTGTAAGATTTAAGCGGAAAAACAAGCGAGAAAACAGCAAAGTAATACCCCAGTTGCATCGACCCCGAATCGCCCAGAAAGAGTCGGGCGGGGTGCCGGTTGTAATACAGGAAAACCACCAGAAACCCGGCCAGGGCCCAGACAAATATCAATACCGGGCCTATCCGGTATAGCTGACCCACCACCACCATTGTCACCGCTCCTATCAGCGAAACGCCCGCCGCCAGACCATCCAGACCGTCTATCAAATTGATGGCGTTGGTCAGACCCACTACCCAGAGAACGGTGAGCAGAACCGACACCGAGCCTATCTGGAAAACTCCCAGCGGCGTCCACAAAATGTCGACACGAAGTCCTCCCTGGAATAATATTAGAGCTGCGGCCACCTGCGCCCCCAGCTTTATCCAGGCCGATACCGGCGAGAGATCATCGGAAAGACCCACCAGCAGAATGATAAGCGCACCCACCAGAATGTAAAAGAGACTGCCGAACAGGTCTCCGAACAGCCCCGGAAAACAAAGAGACGTGGCAAAGATGGTTACCCACATGCAGATGAAAAGCGCTGCCCCACCCAGGAACGGTGTCGGCCTTTTGTGACGCTTGTGCTGGCCGGGCATGTCCAGAAGACGAAAGCGATGACCTGCCTTTATCGCCAGCGGCGTCATTATCAGGCTTACCCCCAGACTGAACAGCAAACCGACCAGAATCGGAAACAACGACATGCTTTATCTCTTTCCCGGTGACGCCGACCGAAACATCGTGACCAGGATAAAATTAACCGGAAGGATGATCGGCAACACGTATGTCGAGAGCGCGCCCGCCCGGTGTTTCCGGAAGTACTTCCAGACCGACAGGTGATGCATCCGGTTTCTTCTTACCCGGCCCGCCCTGCTCCCCTGTGCCCACAAGTGCACCGCTCCGGCATCGGGAACATAGTAATTGGCGTAACCGGCCCGGTCTATCCGGTAACACAGGTCCGTGTCTTCCATATACATAAAGAACCGCTCGTCGAATCCGTCCAGCGCCCGAAACAGCTCGCTCCTCACCATAAGCATCGTCCCCGCCACGGCCGGGACCCGGCGTGCCTGCGCGCAATCCTCCAACGTATAAAACGACGTCCTCCGGAGCAATCTCGAAAAGACCGAACCGCGGGAAAAAAGCAAATTCGAAACCGTCGGAAAATGCCGGCAGTTGGGCTGAAAAACCCCGTCAGGAAAACGCAAACGGCCGGTCACCGCGCCGGCCTTCTCTGTCGATGTGATGGCCGCCTTCAGCATGCGAATGGCATCGCTGTCGATTAACAGGTCCGGATTCAGAAACAGCAGGTATTCCCCGGACGCCGCCGCCGCACCCTGGTTGCACGCCACCGCAAAGCCGAGATTCCTGTTATTGGCCAGAACCACGGCGTCGCCGAAAACATGCCTGGCCACCGAGGCGGAATGGTCGCTGGAGTCGTTGTCGACCACGACAACTTCGCAGTCGAGGTCAGGCGTAGCCGCCTTCAGATGGTCAAGGCAATCCCTGAGCAACGGCAGGGAATTGTGGGTGACAATAATTATGGAGACGCTGTCTTCGACGAAAGACACCAGTCGGATTAACCCAGCTTTCCGAATATAGATTTAAGCCGCAGACGCCATACCATCCAGATCGCCTCCCGCATGATCTTCTTCGACATCTTCGAAGTGCCCGCCACACGGTCGATAAAAACGATGGGAATCTCTTTGATTTTGAAACCTTTTTTCCAGACGCGCATCGACATCTCGATCTGAAACGAATACCCCGACGAATGCACGTCGTCAAGGTCGATGGTCTCCAGGACCTTTCGACGAAAACACTTGAAACCACCGGTGGCGTCACGAACCGGCAGACCGGTTATGATGCGCGAGTAAACATTGGCATAGTACGACAGCAAAAGCCGCATTATCGGCCAGTTGATGACGTTCACACCCGTGATGTACCGGGAGCCGATCACCAGGTCATATTCCTGGATCTCCCGCAGGAAATCCTTGATATACTCCGGGCCGTGGGAGAAATCGGCATCCATCTCGAAAATGAAATCATACTCGTGCTCGATGGCCCAGCGGAACCCGGCGATATAAGCTCGGCCCAGGCCCTCTTTCTTCTCTCGATGCACCACGTGCACTTTTTCCTCGGCCTCGGCCAGCCGGTCAGCGATCTGACCGGTGCCATCCGGAGAATTGTCATCCACAATCAACACATTGATTCTGGGATCAAGTGGCAGAACGGCGTGGACAATCTTTTCGATGTTGTCGCGTTCATTGTACGTGGGAAATATTATCAGGGCTCGCTGGGTATGTGCCATCTCGCAGTGTCTCTCTATAACTTGGTGTTAATCTTGCCTTTGTCAACCCGGCTAAAAAATATGTGCGGCCGGCGGGATGTCGACCCGACCGTCACCGGTCGTCCCCGCGCCCGCCCTTATCCTTCATCATCGTCATCATCGTCTGCAGTTTTCTCCGCAGATCGCCCACTTCTTCCTTGATCGCCGTCTGCCCCTCGGACATAAAGCCCATTATAAACAGGCCCAGCCCGATACCCACCAGAAGGATCACCAGGTACAAAAGCGGCAACTGCGTCTCGTGCAGGAAATATTTCAGGAACACCGCCCACAAGCCGACCAGGAATCCTAGAAATATCACGATGGAACCGGTCAAACCGAAAAACAGAAGCGGCTTTCTCAAAAACGTCAACTGGAATTTCACCGCCAACATGTCCAGCACTCCGACCGGAATCCGCCACACCGAAAATTTCGACTTCCCCCACGTCCTCTCATAAAGGGGAATCTTGACCTCATCCACCCGGTAGCCCTCGTTGGCCGCCAGGACAATCAGGTAACGGTGCCAGTCACGGCGCAGGAAAATCTGCTCCACCACCTCGCGGCGAAAAGCCTTGACCGAATTCAGGTCATGAATCTTGAGGCCGAATATCCTTCGCGACAACCAGTTGTAAATCCCCGAGACAAACTTCTTCTTGTACTCCCCCTGCTTCCAGCCCGCGCTCAAATCCGCCCCGTGCACGATCGGTTCCACCAGCCGCGGTATATCTTCCGGCAGATACTGCAGATCGGCCGGGTAAAAAACAAACACGTTCCCTTCCGCAATGGCGAAACCCGTCTGCAGCGCCTCCGTCAAACCCCGGTTGTGCTGATGTGAGGCAAACCGGATAAAGTTGTACCGGGCCCCCATCTCCTCTATTTTGTCCAGGGTACCATCGGTCGAACCATCGTCGATAAAAATCAACTCGCCGTCAAACGGCGCGCTTTCCAGCATCTGCGCGTAAAGTTGACAAAACTTCTCGATGTTGCCGCACTCGTTGAAGGCCGGCACCAGCGTTGAAACGAGTATCTTCTCTTTACGTAACCGGGTCAACTTTACTTTCCCTTAAGCTCTGTATACGCCTTTTGAATCGAGGCCACGTTGGGCGCATACCTGATAGCGTGTTCAAAATACTCCACCGCTTTCGTCCTGAATCGCGGATCTTCCGACCTTTCGTACTGATCCCTGTAAAACTGTGCCAGCCTGGCATTAAGATCATAATTGGTCGGAGAAAACTCAACTGCTTTTTTAAACAACCACTCGGCCTCATCCATATATTCGGCCATTTCGGCCTTTTCGCCCATCAGCAAATTGCCCGATATATTCTCGGGGTTGGCCGTCATAAACTGCCGCGCCAGGCGGTTTCCCAAAATGGCCGAATCGGAACTGAAATAATCCATCGCCGTCTCGAATATCGACCGCCGGTAGGCATCGGCCCGCCTGTTTCCCGTATGCCCGCCGATCCGGATCAGTCGGGCCTTTTTGAGCCCCACGTGATACGTGCAGATACGGACCGAGCTGTCCATCAAACCCGGGTAGTCCTCCTCCGCCCGATCCTCGTTGGCTTTGTCGGCCAGAAGGTGCGTTATTGGGAAACGCCTGAACAAATCCGGGTCCGCCTGCGACACCCCGAACATGTGAATCACTGTGCCCAGTCGGTTCTCCAGCGTCAGAAGTGGCGCGAACGGTCCCGAGATGACCGCCCCCGGCGAAAGAATCATCTGCATGTCCCGGCTGTCGTCGCGGGCCATGAAGGTCGGCCTCTGCCACCAGAACCGGTATTCCGCAAATCCCCACGCCATCACCCCGACCAGTACCAGCACCACCAAAATCTTCGCCGCCCGCACCGGCCTCGGCAGCGTGCCCTTGTTATACAACGATACCAAAAGACCGATTATCACCATCAGCACCAGTGACGAAAAAGCCACCAGGTACTTCTTGTCATCGAAGTAAAAATCTTTGCCGAAATGTTCCGCCAGACCGGTGCCGAGTTGGAATATCATCGTCATTGCCACCGGCCAGCCCAGAAGATAAAACAGCCACGGCGTCTTTCGAAACTCCCGTCCCCCTCGCCATCGGCCCCACAGCGTCGTCAGCACCACCGCCGCCGCGCCATAAAACGGGTAGATCATTATCAACTGGTAACGCAGCGGCCGGTAATTCCATATCATCAGGGAACCATAAAACGCGATTATCGCCGCCACCATGAATACCTGCCCGCTCCCCAGCGACCCGAAACCCTCCCGCCATGATCTCTCCCGCGACACGTGGTACAGCGCCTGAAATATCAACACCGTCGCCAGCAGGGCCACCGTCGCCATACGCGGAAACAACTTGGTCTGGTCGCCCAGTGTCACCATCTTCTGAACGAAATCATTAAACGACTCCAGCCCCTCCGGCGCGCCGTAAAGCGACAAACTCTGCTCACCGAGATACTGGGCCACCTGCTCCTTCATTGGCAGGTATGTGAAAAACAAAAAGAACACCGCAACAGCCGCCAGGCCCGCCGCGAAAACTGCCGGATTTTTCAATCGCGACACCAGCGTCCGTCTCTGCTCCTCTTCATAACCAATGCGATGTGCAAAATAGCAGGCGAACGGAAAGACAAACACCACCCCGATGACCTTGCTGAAAAACACCGCCACCCCCAGC
>JAOUEU010000097.1 GCA_029858555.1 Candidatus Zixiibacteriota bacterium | reverse complement strand
CAAGGTTCGGGCACCGACAAAGATGACGAAGGCAAGCACCAAGCGACGCCTGCGCCCGTCGAAAAAGAACGTTCCGGTGTGTACACCTGCCCTATGCCGGTACACTACCATGTCCTCCAGTACGGCGAAGGTGACTGCCCGGAATGCGGCATGAAGCTCGTGCCCATAGAAGATACTGACAACAAGGAAATCTACGTTTGCCCGATGTCCGAGGACAGCGTGGTAAGTGCAGGTCCGGGGCGCTGCCCCAAGTGCGGGATGAACCTGGTGAGGTACCTTCCGGAGGCCGCGCATGACCACTAAAATCATCGAGTACTCAGTCAAAAACCGCTGGCTGGTGCTCTCCGTAACGGCCATCCTGCTGCTGGTCGGTGTGTATGCGACTAACCGGATAGCCGTCGATGCCATCCCGGACCTGTCGGATGCTCAGGTCATAGTGCAGACGGAATACCCTGGTCAACCGCCGCAAGTGGTCGAGGACCAGGTTACCTATCCCTTGTCGACGGCTCTTTTGGCCGTGCCCAAAGCAAAAAACGTCCGCGGCTTCAGCTACTTCGGCCTGTCATTCGTTTATGTCATTTTTGAAGATGGGACCGACATCTATTGGGCGCGCAGCCGGGTGCTGGAATACCTGTCGCAGATGAGCGGGCGACTTCCACGGGGCGTGACGCCACAGTTGGGCCCTGACGCCACCGGGGTCGGCTGGGTCTACCAGTACGCCCTGGTTGACACGACCAACCGCCACGACCTGGCTGAGTTGCGTTCTCTTCAGGACTGGTTCTTGAAATACGAGTTGTCCTCGCTGGAGGGGGTCGCTGAAGTGGCCTCGGTCGGCGGCTTTGTCAGACAGTATCAGGTGGAGGTCGACCCCCGCAAGCTGCAATACTACGGCCTGCCGCTGAGTCACGTGCTGATGGCGGTCAAGCGTTCGACGGGTGCCGTTGGCGGCCGACTTCTGGAATTGGGCGAAACCGAATTCATGGTTCGCAACCTAGCCTACGTAGGCGATTTGGAGGACCTCCGGAACATCCCCGTGCATACGCCCGTCAACGGTCCGCCTGTGCTGCTGTCATCGGTGGCGAACGTGCAGTATGGTCCGGACATCCGGCGGGGTCTGGCCGAGCTGGACGGCCGGGGCGAGACGGTGGGAGGGATTGTGGTCATCCGCTGGGGTGACAATGCCCGCGAAGTGATCAACAGAGTGAAGGCAAAGCTGGAGGACCTGAAAAGCGGCCTGCCCGCCGGTGTCCAGATCGTAACCGTCTACGACCGTTCGGGTTTGATCAACCGCGCAGTCGACAACCTGCGCGACACGCTGGTCAAAGAGATTATCGTGGTGGTTCTTATCACACTGCTGTTTCTGCTTCACGTCCGCTCCACCCTGATCGCCGTGATTACCCTGCCGGCAGGGGTCCTGTTATCCCTTTTGGTAATGCACCTACTGGGCATCAACGCCAATATCATGTCGCTGGGAGGAATCGCCATCGCCATCGGTGTGATGGTAGACGCTTCGGTGGTGATGGTGGAGAACGCTCACAAGCACCTCGAGCGCACGCCGGAGGGAGCCTCGCGCAGTCAGGCCGTTTTGGAAGCCGCCAAAGAGGTCGGGCCGGCCCTGTTTTTCTCTCTGCTTATCATCACGGTGTCTTTTCTGCCGGTGCTGGTTCTGCAAGGGCAGTCAGGACGCTTGTTCCGACCCCTGGCCTACACCAAGACGTTTGCCATGGCGGCCTCGGCCTTGTTGTCGGTGACTGTTATTCCCGCTATGATGGCCCTCTTCCTTAAGGGTCGAATCCGCTCCGAAAGCAGGAATCCCATTTCCCGCATCAGCATCAAGCTCTACCGCCCGATTATCAACTTTGCACTCAGGTACAAATTGCCGGTTGTGCTGTTGACGGTGATAATCCTGGGCGTGACGGCCTTCCCGCTGACCAGGATAGGCTCGGAGTTCATGCCGCCCTTGTATGAAGGTGACCTCCTCTATATGCCCACAACTCTCCCGGGCATATCAATCGACAAAGCCCGCGAGTTGCTGCAGCAGACAGACCGGATAATCGCGTCTTTTCCGGAGGTCGAGCACGTGTTCGGCAAGGTCGGGCGGGCTGAAACCGCCACTGACCCGGCGCCGCTGACGATGCTGGAAACGACTATAATGCTCAAACCTCAGGACCAATGGCGAGCCGGGCTGACGCCGGAGATGTTGATTGACTCGCTCGACCGTTCGATTCAGTTCCCCGGTCTGACCAACGCCTGGACGATGCCAATAAAAACGCGCATCGACATGCTGGCCACCGGGATAAAGACGCCGGTGGGCATAAAAGTCATGGGACCGAATCTTGATAGCCTCAGTGCCATTGTCCAGCGCATCGAGGCAGCCGTCAAGGTTTTGCCGGGTACGCGTTCCGCCTACGCGGAAAGGGTCACGGGCGGCAACTACCTCGATATAGAAGTTGACCGGCTCAAGGCCTCGGCCTATGGTCTTTCGGTGGGCGACATTCAGGATGTGATCCAGACGGCGGTGGGCGGCATGACTGTCGCCGAAACCATCGAGGGGCGGGAGCGCTATTCCATCAATGTCCGCTACCCGCGCGAGTTGCGTGACAGCCCGGAGGCCCTGCGTCGGGTGCTGGTGGCCACGCCGGGCGGCGGCCAGGTGCCCCTCGGTCATGTGGCCGACATCAGGTTCAGCAAGGCAGCCGCCATGGTCAAATCGGAAAACGCCCGCCCCACCGCCTGGGTATATGTCGACCTCCACAACGTTGATGTCGGCAGTTATGTTTCCACCGCCCGGAAGGTCGTCGCCTCTGAGGTCACTTTGCCGGACGGATACTCCCTGGTCTGGTCCGGTCAGTATGAGAACATGCAGGCCGTCGCTGAGAAGTTGCGCGTGATCGTGCCGCTGACACTGTTCGTAATCGTCCTGCTGCTGTATCTGCACTTCAAGAACTTCACGGATTGTCTTATCGTTATCCTATCCCTGCCGTTTGCTCTGGTCGGCGGCATCTGGCTGTTCTATCTGTTTGGTTTCAATTCGTCGGTGGCCGTCTATATCGGGTTTATTGCCCTGGCCGGCCTGGCGGCGGAGACTGGCGTGGTGATGCTGGTCTACCTCGAAGAAGCCGTCGGGCGCTACGGCCGCGAAGGACGCCTGCGTTCACCGGCGGATTTGCAGGCGGCCGTGACCGAAGGCGCCGTGGAGCGCGTCCGGCCGAAGCTCATGACCGTCGCGACGACCATCATCGCCCTTCTGCCGATCATGTTGGGCCACGGCACCGGTTCGGAAGTGATGCAGCGTATCGCCGCGCCGATGGTCGGCGGGTTGCTGTCGTCCACGCTACTGACGTTGATAATCGTGCCGGTGCTGTTCTACCTGGTGCGGCTGAGGCTGGTCAAGCCGAGGGTGGCCGGCTAAGGGAAGCTATTAGTCGAGAAAAAGAAAGCTGCCTGTAAGACAGTGTCTGGCAGGCAGTCCGCGAACCTGGGCGAGATACAGCTTTGGCTGTAAATTCGCCCGGCTCGCGATTCGGGAGAAAATTTATTGATGCACCTTCTCCTGCACCGCTTCCGGCAACTCTTCGGCGTCCAGCATACACTGCGACCAGATACTGTACATCTCGTCGTCGCCGGTCCTTGAGTTGATGACCATGTCCGCCTTGCCTTCAAGGACCATGCTGGTGAAGCACTTGAGGAGTACCGGGTCGAAGGTGGTGCCGGATTCCTGGTTCATTATGTCCAGCGCCTTGCGGATGTCAAAGGCCGAACGGTAGACCCTGTCGGAAGTCAGAGCGTCAAAGACATCGGCCACGCAGATTATCCTGGCGCCCAGGGGAATGTCTTCGCCTTTCAATCCCAGCGGATAACCGGCGCCGCTGAGCCTTTCGTGATGGTGAAGAATGAGCGGTTTTATGTCCCAGGGGAATTCCTTGCCGCGCAGCAACTCGACGCCCAGCTCGGGGTGCTTCTGAATATGCCGGAATTCGTCGCCGGACAGTTTGCCGGCTTTCTTGAGAACCTTATCGTCAATCCGGATCTTCCCGATATCGTGCAGCAGGCTGGCGGCCACAATTGTCTTTACCATGTTGGTGCGCAGGCCGAGTTCTCTGGCGAGCAGCAGGGCGAGTGAGGCCACGCGATCGGAGTGACCCTTGGTGTACTTGTCTTTCTGGTCGACATCTTCGGCCATGGAGTAGAAGATATCAAGGTATAATTTTTCGATGGATTGAATGACCTGCTCGGTCTGTTCGCGTTTGCCCTCAACCTTGAGACTGGTGTAGACGTGGTAGGACAACTCGAGGTCGGTCAAGGCATCCAGATGCCTTTCCATGGCCCGATACAGCACGCCCCTTTCCATGAGCACCTCAGCCTCCAGATACTGGGTTCCGATCTGCCTACTGATGTCAAGGGCTTCGTTGAAGTACTTTAGCGCCGTACCATAGTCTTTCTCGTGGTAGGCTATTTTCCCCGCTGTTTTCTTGGTTTCAACCAGATGGCCATTGGTCAGCCGGGCGTCGAGAAGATACTGTTCGGCTTTGCGGCAGTGCTCCCTGGCGGCGCCAAGCGCGCCCCTTTTGAGGTAGAGATCGGCCAGATTGATATCGACGATCAGAATAAGCGAGGCATCCTTGATGCTGGTGGCAATCTCATGCGCCTTGCGGAAATCGTCGAAGGCGGCGTCGTTCATGCCTTGCTCAGCGAGGGTGATGGCAATGTTGTTCGTGGTGTAGGCCGACTTGCGGATTTCGTTGTGTGCTTCATATATCTGCAGGGACTGCTGATACAGCTCCAGGGCCTTTTCCCAGTTGCCTTTCATGTTCATGATAGTGCCGAGATTGTTGACCAGGTCGGCATAAAGCATCTTCTCACCTATTTCCTCGGCTAGGTGGATGGCCTCGTCATAATTCATCTCGGCTTCTTCGAACTCGCCCAACTCGACGTAAATGACCCCAAGGTTTCTCAGGGCTCTGCAAATACCGGCATGGTCATTGAGGCGGCGATAGGCGCCGATGGCTCGCTGCAGATATCCCAGGGCACGGTCGTGATCTCCCTGCTTGGCCAGAAGCTGACCAACCTGCGTGAAGATTTCGGACTTCACCGCCAGATGGCTGGAATCGCGACAGAATTTGAGGATTTTCTGGTATTCCAGGATGGCTTCTTCGTGTTTGCCCTGCGAAGCGTAAGCTTTTCCCTTTTCCTGATGCAGTTCAAAGCGCAAATCCAGAGAGAATTCGGGCAGACCCTTGGAGTCCCAAATTTCTTCAAGAGTCTGCAGGTAGTCAATAGCTCGGTCGAAGTCGAATGACTTGTTGGCTTCTTTTGCCAGAGACATCAAATTGTCGATGGTCTTGGCCCAGTCAGGTTCGGTCAATAACTGGTTTCTGGACGGGTCGCACCCGAATTCTCCCGGGATGTGCTTGTCAGGCCCGTCAACCATTGTTACTCCTCTTGAGATTCTCGAGAGCCTGCACCGTCTGCCTGAAGCCTTTGTCGACACCGATCAGCTTGTACTGATTGGCGGCGGCGTCGAGCTTGGTCACAGCCAACTCGGGGCGGCCTCTCTGTTTTTCCAGCAGGCCCTGCTCAAAAAGAACATCAGCCTGAAGGGCATGGAGTTTATGGTCGATAGCCATATCGTACGTTTTTTCAAGCAACTGGTGGGCGCCGTGAAGGTTGCCCATAGTTCTCATTATCTGACAATCTATCAGGTTTAATTCGGTTTCCAGGGCTTTGGAGTTGAGGCCTGGAAGGATCTTCCGTGCGGTGTCGATTACCGATTTGGCCAGATTAGTCTCTTTCTGAGCCAGGTAGCACTTGGATATGTTCTGGTAGCAGATCTCCACCAGACTCAAATCCTTTTCGTCAAGCGCCATAGCCAGAGCCTGATTCAAGCTGACAATGGCCTCATCGCTTTCGGACAGTTCTATCTGGGCCAGACCGATGTTCAACAGCACGTAACCCTGTCGAAGTCGGTTGCCGGAACTTTCAAAATCAGCCAGGCAGAGCTTGAAGACTCTGACCGCTTCTTTCAACTCTCCCGTTGCTGACTTGATCGCCCCCAGGGTGTTAAGTATCGTTGCCCTCAGTTCGTAGTCGCCGACGACGGAAGCCCATTCCAGTGCCTGCCGGCAGAGCTCTTCGGAGTCGGCGAACCGGCCTTTCTGGAAATACATATTGGCCCGGTTCCGAACACATTCTGAAGCGCCCTTGTGGTCTTCGATATCGAGGAAGACCTGTTGGGCCTCCAGGTAGTGGGCTTCCGAGCTTTCCCAGTCAGACTGCATCATCAGGGCACGGCCAGTCTCTTTCAGGATCTGCGCCCGCAGCTGCTGGTTTCGCCCGGCTTCCACTGAGTTCCTCGCTGATTTCAAGAGCTCGATGGCAACAACCGCATTCCCTTGTTTGAGCCAACCCCGCGCCAGGTTCAGTAAGGCAATTCCGTCTTTAATACCCGGACAGATGTCAGTGCTTGCTCGTTTTAAGGTTAGTTCTTTCATCATCTCTTCCATTTTTCTTTAAGGACTATTCTTGCGGGTTCCTCATCAGTCAGAAATCAGGCCATAAGCCGAGAAATGGTCCAGTTGCCCGGTAACGACCTTGTTCGCGTAATCGACCTTGCAGGAAATGTCTTCAAAGTGACCAGTCCGCTCATCGAACCAACCGATGCGGATGGTGGTTTCATCAACGCCGGTGAGATTGGCATCCCGATAGGACATGGTTACCGTGACGGGTTCATCAAATACCAGTCCGTCGGTACCGAACTCATTAAAGAAGACTGCGGGATCGGGAATCCGGATGCTGAAAACCGTGTCGTTAGCCACAGCACCGGCCGGGACATCAAGGTCAACGTCAAACAGTGACAGTCGGCCACCAGTCTTGTATGAGATGATCTGTTCCGCGTACAGTTCCGTGGCGGAAAGAGAGGCCAGAGCCGACTCGTCGATGGTCCGCTGAAGCAGTTGCGGCTCAGTCGTTTCTTCCTCCACACTCAGCGGTCCCCTTGAACAACCAGCGGCCAGAAAGACCGCCAGAAAGAGGACCGCCACAATCTTGAAGCCCACGCTGGAAAACTTAAATTGTGTCATGGAAGAACTCCTTTGCTCTGTATTGGTTTAGCTTAATTTCTCCATCTGTTCGGATTGACTTAAGGCAAGATGAATGCCAAAGGTGTTGATTTGACGTAAGCGATTTGTTAACAATGACTTGGGAGGACGGCCAAGTCGTGCCGGGGAAACGGTTCAAAGTTGACTTTGGAACGATAAGGATCAGGCGACCGACCGGCATGATGGCGCAACGCGTTTGTTTTGAGAAAGTTACAGCCGCAGCCCGGTGGTGGAATAAAACGTTCCGCCTTCAATCAGAGCGTCTATTTTGTTCCACTCCCTCGCGCTCAAGGATACGGCGCAGACGCGGACGCGAGATTTTCAGAAATTTGGCCGCTTCGGATTTATTCCAGCCACACACATTAAGGACTTGTTTGACCACGTTCTGCTCGATTTCCTGCAGAGACAGGCCCTGGGGCGGTATCTCCAGGACTATCTGCCGGCGATCGGAGGCGCTTATCCGCCCTTTGCTTAAGGCGGCCTTGACGTCATTAAGTTCTATGGTGTCGGTCTTGGCCAGTAACACGGCTCGCTCGACGATGTTGCACAACTCTCTGACGTTTCCCGGCCAGCTATACTGCTGCATCTCATCTACAGCGGTTCGAATAATCGTGAGGTCCGGCTTGCCGTAGATGGTCGAATAGAAATTCAAGTAATACTCGACTATTTCAGGGATATCTTGGGGTCTTTCGCGTAAAGGGGGAATTTCGATTGTCAAAAGGTTCAGTCGAAAATAGAGGTCCTGTCGAAAGCGGCCGTCTTCTATGGCCTTCTCGAGATTGAGATTGGTTGCGGCCACGACCCTGACATCGACATCCCGTTCGCCGACATCGCCGACGCGACGCAGTTTCTTGTCTTCCAGAATCTTCAACAGCTTTCCCTGGGCCGAGGCCGATAGATTTCCGACTTCATCGAGAAATAAAGTGCCTTTTTGAGCGAATTCGAAGAGGCCCACTTTTTCGGTCTTGGCGCCGGTGAAAGCTCCTTTGGCGTGGCCAAAGAGTTCCGACTCGAACAACTCATCGGGTATGGCTGAGCAATTGACCTCCACCAGATTGTGATTGGATCTGACTCCGGTGTTGTGGAGGATCTTGCATACGAGGCTTTTGCCGGTCCCGGTGTCACCCAGAATCAGGGCACTGGGAAAGTCTACGTCGGATAAGAGAGCCATAGTCTGCCGGATTTCGGACATCTGCCGGGATTCCCCGCGTAAAGCGGCGATGCCGAACCGTGACGCTCTGGCCCTGGAACCGCCCTGCCTGTTTTCCAGTTCATTGAGAAAGCCGTCGAGCCTCTCCAGGCACTGCTCGGCCGTCAACAACTCCGATACGCCCAGCTTGGACACCCGCAGGGTTTCGTCCAGGTCGGCATGGTCGGCCTTGCCTACCACTTTAACGTTTTCTCCTGCGGTGGCCACCGACAAGAGGAAGTCAGCCGAAGAGAAAACCGGGTTGTCGAGGTCTACAAACACCAGGGTTGCCGATCCCCCGGTGTCAAAGAGCCTGGTGTCACCATACCAGCAGACAAGGTCCCGGCTGGCCGAGTGGCTCTTTTCGATCTGGCGGCGCTGTTCGGAACTGATGATATCGCCGTAGACTATTGTCTTATTCGCCATATACTACACCTTATCTTCAAATTATCGGACTGGCGGCAGGAAAGTTGAATTCGCCGCCGGCGAGTGCAGCTATGAGAGGTGAAGTCCATGCCTGCGCCTGCTGCCATCATGCTACCGGGATGCCGGAGACGGCCTCCGGTCCGGCCAGAGGTTGTGACGGGCAGGCTCGGCGCACCCGTTTTTGCTTGACGATAGATGCCTCGCAACTTAACTTTAGAGTTGTAGCTTATTTCCGACAATAAAGAAGTACCAATAGGACGCTACTAACCGCTTGTGCGAGGTGGCTCAATGACTCGCTTCAATGGTATCCTTGGTCTTCTGACGGGGTTGGTTCTTGCTTTTCTTGCATGTACATTCGAAGCCCCGGACGAGCCGAAGAATAATGTCCCGCGGATAACCTCCAGTGCGGAGGTGTATGCCAGGGAGAAGTTCTCCTTCAGGTTCACCGTCACTTTTTCCGATCCCGACGGGCCTGACACGCTTGTCATCTACGATGATTACCCGTCGTGGCTTTCGCAGTTTGCCTCCACTCTTTACGGCACACCTCCCGACGGCACTTCCGACACCGGCTTCCTTGTTATCGTGTCGGATGGTATATCGGCCGACACGGAGAATGTGGCGGTCATCGTCATCCCCATGAATGACCGGCCGAGGATAATATCCGATGATATAGTCGAGGCTGCCGGCGGCATGCCGTTTTGTTACCGGGTCGCGGTTGCCGACCCCGACGGACCGGTCACACAGATTCATTTCCGAAATTACCCGTCGTGGCTGACTGCCGATGCCGACAGCATCTACGGCACGCCGCCGGATGGCGCCCGTAACACTTCGTTCATGGTTACCACCTGGGACGGCTTGCTTGCCGACACCCTGGGTGTCTTCATAAAAGTCAACCCGACCATGGTCGTCTACGGCGACACACGCACCAACCACACTATACACGAACGTGTCGTGGCCGCCATCACACCGGTGCAGCCGGCCGCGGTTTTCCATACCGGTGATCTGGTCGAGGACGGCTACAATCCCAAAGACTGGCTGATGTTCAACTCCATAACCGCCGAGCTTCTGTTAACCGCGGAGTTCTTCCCGGCACTGGGGAACCACGAGAAGCAGGCGCAACTCTACTTTGACAACTTTGACCTGCCCAACAACGAGCAGTGGTACTCCGTCGACAGGCACTACGTGCACTTTATTATACTGAACACCTGCGTGGCCATCGACGCCGGTTCCGAGCAGTACCGCTGGCTTGAGTCCGACCTGGCGGCGATTCCTGATTCCATCAGATTCGTGGCCGTGGCCTTCCATCATCCACCCTATAGCACCGGACGCCACGGCGCCGAGGGTGCATACCTGCAGGAGACGCTGGTTCCTCTCTTCGAGAAATACGGCGTGGACATAGTCTTTAGCGGTCACGACCACGACTATGAGCGCTCCTTTTGCGGCGGCACCTATTACATCGTAACCGGCGGCGGCGGCGCCAGTCTTTACGACCAGGTTTACGAGCACCCGTGTAGCCAGCAATATCTGAAGATTCATCACTTCTGCAAGCTGTCGGTGGTAAGTGACACGCTGACGGTCAAAGTGTATGATATTGACGGCCGGTTGGCGGACCAGTGCGAGGTGCACCGTCGCCAGCGCTCGCGGCATTGAGAGCGAACAAGAAACGCCGCCGGCCGGCTTCTTTACATCTCTCTATTTCCGGAGACTGTTAATAAGCTCCGACAGAAGGCCATCGCGGTTGCGTCGGGTGATATTGACCAGGGTCACATCCGACCGGGACTTGGTTTGCTCGATGATCCCCCCGCCTTTCAGGGCGATGGTAGCCACTAACGGTTTTTCGGAATCCAGCAACTGCCCCAGAAGAGTCCGGAACTTGGGCGAGAAACATTCCATCTTGCCAATCTCGTCGACGATGATGATCTGATAGCGCTCCCCGAAAAAATCAATGACCTCCAGAAAGCGCTCGAAGCCGGCCACATCCACACCGTACTTGCCGACACGGGCGGGCCCGCGTTCGTCGACGTGGGCCAGCACGCCGCGTCGACCGTCGAGCGAAACAAGTTCGAATCCCCTCCGCACACCCGCTCGGCGAATCTCCTGCGTGTAGAAACCGGCGGGGCGGACAGGCGCAAGCGCATCGCAGAATTTTCGGATGAGGGTCGTTTTACCCACTCCGGGAGGTCCGGTAAGAAGCAAATTAGTTGACTTCGCTTTCATCAAGCACCAGTTACTCTGGCCGGGTCAATTCGTGGCGCAGAAAACCCTCAAGTTCAGGATGCCGGAAGATGTAACCGGAATCATGCAACTTCCTGGGGACGACGCGCGCACTGGCAAGGAGCAGCTCGTCGCCCATCTCACCGTAGGCAAGTTTGACGGCAAAGGCGGGCAACACAGCCAGCGCCGGGCGACCGAGCACTCTGGCAAGAATTCGCGTAAATCCCTTGTTGGTGATCGGCTCCGGGGCTACGGCGTTGACGGGGCCGGACAGGTCTTCATGAC
>JAOUEU010000363.1 GCA_029858555.1 Candidatus Zixiibacteriota bacterium | reverse complement strand
CCGAATAACCCCACATATTGTCTAGGGAAGCGCGGGATTAAAGCTCCGGGCAGCAAAGTCTTAATTTCCTTTCTTGGAGTCGGAGTCACCTAACCGGGAAACTCCTAAATGTTGTATTGCTACATAAATAGTTTGCTTCTGCGCTTTCATTTCCAGTTCGTAGTGTCAGTTTGTCACCTCCTCAAGTAACCGCATGAACACAATTGTCTGGGGTTACATATGAAGTGTAACAACGTAGGTAATGAGGGAGGAACCTAACTACTGAAACGAAAGACCGCCGGGTCATCTCCGGCTATGGCACAACAGCCGAAAGAAAACCCCGCACAAATGCAAAGGCCGCCTTCGTTGGCAGTACTTAAGCTCTTAAAAGAGGCTGATGTCAAGTCGGCCACCCAATCAATGTTGCTTGGCTCTCAGATGCGCGGGTGGCACAAAGCACACACTCGAGTCTAACATAGCCCAATTTATCGTCTTGTCAAGGAAATATTTTCCGGGAATACCCACACTACCCGTTCAGCAGTATCGAGATAGGAGATAATATTCCTCCCGTTTGTGGTGTAAGTAGTTATTGAATGGTGGGTTGATGGAGAGCTAAGGCCGGGTCGCGGGAGACTGCCGGGGATAATAGATTTTTCGCCGGCCTCGCCATGGAAAGCTCCCGCGGCTTTGCACGAATAAAAAAAGAAGCGAGGAGTCAAGCTCCTCGCTTCTGTGTATTTCAGAAGATACGAGATCTTTCCGAAATTACGGGCCGGGAACGTAACTGGTCCACGGCAGCCATTCGCCACATGGGCAGACATCGTCACAGGCAAAGTAGTAGCCCAGGAGGATGTTCATGTCCTCGATGTCGATGTCTTCATCGCAATCAAGGTCGCCCAGGTGCCAGAATGGAATCGGGCCAGGTTCGTTCTGCGGGTCGCCGACGTAGCGATTCAGGTAAACAATATCAGCGATAGTGATGATGTTGTCACCGTCGATATCACCACGTCCGAAACCGGCCCACTTGTTGGCTATGTGCGCCACCGGGGCGATGGTCGCCGGATCGCGCGGATCATCCTGGTCGACAAGGCCGAAGAAGGCAATGCCGTACCGGATGGTCTCGTTGGGTCCGAAATCATGGCCGAGGAATTGATGGTGCATCTGGAAGTCACCCGTGTTCGGGTGGTCATTGACACCGGTCCGGGTGCTGAGGAAGAAGTAAGCGGAATCGTAGTAGTAGGTCTCATTCCAGAGGCCTTCATAGCCATAAGTGGCCTGAACGCCGCGCTCGGGCTCAAAGCCGCAGCCGAACGGGATCTTGATCTGACCCCAGGCAGCTCCGGCTCCCGCGGGAGCAGAGGCCCAGCCGGCCGAAAGAGCGGCATCGTAATTGGGGATGTCATTGCCGACGTCGTAGTCGTTCAACGAACCCATGTACCATGCGGCCAGCGAGTCGCCGTTACGCTCGGTTATGTCCATAACGTCGAGCGTGAAGTTGGCGAGAGAGGGCACATCGAGAGCACCAAAGACTCTCGAGTTGACCATGAGGCCCATAGTCAGAGTATCGTCAAATTGACCGTCGACATCCCAGCCATTCTCCCAGGTCCAGCCGTCACCAGCCGAGTCACCGGGATCGTAGAAGGACTGTACGGAGTCGACATACGTGCGGCAGACCATACTACCGGCAATCGGTGTGTAGGTGAAGCCGTCAGTGGAGTATTCACCCAGGCTGGCCACGGCCGTCAGGAACGGCGCGCAGTCATCGTCACACCAGTTCGGATCGGCCTGGAGGGAGTGGAAGCCGTCGGCTTCGCCACCACCGGAGGTCCAATCCTGAACGTTCATGGCAATACGGTACTTGTTGACACCGTAGATATAGCCGCC
The DNA here is from genome assembly GCA_029858555.1 of Candidatus Zixiibacteriota bacterium. Taxonomy (GTDB): domain Bacteria; phylum Zixibacteria; class MSB-5A5; order GN15; family FEB-12; genus DAOUUR01. The sequence goes on along the minus strand of JAOUEU010000363.1, from coordinate 818 downwards.
GGAGTAGTAGGAACCACCGTCACCATCGATCTCGATACCGTTCGGAGTCCAGTCACCGCCGGTACCCAGACGGGCCGTGTTCACGACCCACTGCATGTTGGCGCCGCCGACACCAAAGTCCATCGTAACGGTATCGAGCAGGCAGCCACCAACGACCGTCACCAGCATACGGGCCACCAACGTGTCGTCATGCAGCTCGTGGTTGTTCAGGAAGTAATCAGGATCATCCGTATCCAGGTAGATGTAGAACGGATGCGGGCCGCGCTCAAGGATCGTCTGGTCGATATACAGATCGATATTGGCCGAATCCAGAGGATCGATGGTCGTCGGAACAACAACACTGGCCAGGAAGTCCAGAGGACCGGCAGCAGCCGTCCGGGTGCGGTCTTTCTCACCCGCGACCAGGAACTGGTCAAAGTTGCCTTCGTCGAGCACGTTCTCCTGATAATCGCTGAACTTGCCGCCCGACAGACGGTCGGCAATACCGGAAGCCCTCTCCATCACATCCGGACGAACCGTCGTATTGACTGAACTGAAGTCGGGGAGGAGGGTCCCCTCAGCGCCAACAGTGTCAATCGAGAAGCTCCAGATATTCAGGACCGCGCAACCGGCGTTATAGAGAATGTTCTCCAGAGGCAGGTAGAAGTTCGGATCAGCGCCGAACTCGCAGGGAATATCCGGCTGATAGGACTGGATCTCCAGACGCGGACGATCCACGCCCTTGGTCAGGTCGTAGATATTACCGGCAATGTCGGCCGCCACGATGTGGACGTTCTCGTCGGCGTCACGGCCGATCGAGATACCCATACCGCGGTTGA